>NZ_JAKREZ010000041.1:0-32393 GCF_022348345.1 Alteromonas sp. CNT1-28
ATTTTTGATCGGATAAAACCGAAATAGGCGATCGGATTAGACCGAAATCAGTGATCGGATTGAACCGAAATGGGTGATCGGAATGGGCCGGAACATGCATCTGGATCATTCCTTATACCCCTCTGTATAAAAGAGAAGTTAGGCACGTCGAGGTTGAGAGTGCGAGCCAAAAGCTAAGTGTTTTATCAAGCAATGTGTATATGCCTAATGACGATTTTCGCAAGCTCATTGAACATGTACGTAATAAGCAACCTGATTTTCTCGTAACGTTGGAATCTAATGAGAAGTGGCAGAAAGGCATCAGTGAAATTGAATCTGAATACCCGTATCGTAAATTTTGCCCACTCGAAAACCTCTACGGTATGCATCTTTATAGTAAGCTTCCCTTTGAAGAGGTCTCATTGCGATTTCTAATAGAAGAAGATGTGCCGTCTATGAAAGTTAAAATCAATCACCACGGACAAGATGTCACGCTATATTTTCTTCATCCAAAACCACCAAGCCCAACAGAAAACACGTATGCAAAGCCCAGAGACGTAGAACTTAATGTTGTGGGGGAAGAAATAGCTGAAACAGAGGGCCCTATTGTCGTCGCTGGCGATCTTAACGATGTAGCTTGGTCACCTACTACCAGAAAGTTCAAGAAAATAAGCGGACTTTTAGACCCACGAGAGGGGCGCGGTTTTTTCAATACATTTCACGCGAAATATCCTTTAGTGAAATGGCCGTTAGACCACGTATTTCACTCGGAACACTTTGCATTGGTCAATATAGAGAAGCTTGAAAGCATAGGCTCAGACCACTACCCGCTTTATACTGAACTAGCGCTAATCACGGACAAAGATTAATATTCAAGACTTTAACTTTAATGAAAGCTACGGTGTTTGACACACCACATGAGGCTATCACACGCCTCCTCACGCTTTTTAAAGTGGGCCAGCCCTATTAGCTTGTTATCCCGAGGCCAAACCGCTTGGTTAAGCACCTCATGATCTTCTGCCGATAGTTGTTCGCTATCTAACACAATCTCAACCGCTTTTTTATTGGGTTTTATTAATGTGGGGTTAGCTTCTTTGACCAGAGCAGAGTTCACACAAATATACTCTCTCTTAACAGGATCTCTCACCACGCCGATGTAGTTGTTGTCACAAATTATAGCTGGCCAGCCTTCCGTTATTCTGCTCTGTCCAAACATTACGAGTGTAAAAGCAACAAGAACGAAAAGCGTTAAACCGATAAATTGAGCGCTCAAATCTGGTGCTACACTTACAATAACGCCGACAACAGCAGCGAAAAATATCCAGCCGCCAAATACTCTGCGCATAGCATTTGGTGAGATACCAGATATAACATCAACCACCTTTAATGATTGTTTGTCATAGTGTCGAATGAATACAAACGATTGTGATTCCACAGCCTTTGTCCACCAGAAAAAATACGAAATACAGAAATTAATACGTTACAAGTAAGGCTGAAGATTTACCTACTCTCTGAGTGAGTAAAAACCAATAATATGAGATTAGTTCTACTCGAAAGAAAACGTGTTAAGCAATATTTGTAGGAATATTTAAACTATTGAATTGTAATGTTTAACCTACTAACCAAGCATATCAAAATATGTGGGAACGGCAAAGCAATTACGCGCTAGATGCACAGTAAAAACAAGACTTATGAAAAGAAGCGTCATGTTAAACTGCAAATAAGAACAAACCACCAAAAATTAATATAAAAAACTGCTATTAGCCTCGATACATTCGTTTGTAAATTTTTCTCTCCCTTTGCACCTCTTGCTTGTTTTGGCGCTCAACCATTGCTAAAAATTTTCAAAAACATAACTTGATAACAATTCTTTTATCTAACAATCAATAATTTACAAAAAAAGGAACACTCTTTGCTTGTACGAAAGTATAACGTTCAACATTTCATGTCGTCGTTATTACAGGTTCAACAAATTAGAAAGGGAGGAAGAGTATGCGTTCACCGATAAGTGCAGTAACTATTGTTAAGAGCAGAACTGAGAAGCTGACCAATTTGATAACTCAGTTAGAGCAATGCTCTCCAACGCCAGATGAGCTAGTCATTGTTTGGATGGCACCTCCTTCTGATTTGTCACTCGTACGCAGTGACAAATTCGACATTGTTCACAAGTTTGTGACTCAAGATGCGCTTCCGATAGCGAAAGCGCGCAACAAGGGTATGTCAGCGGCCAAGCACGCGAATTTAGTTTACCTAAACGTAGACGCAGTTATTGCCCCATCGCTTTTTAGAGATGGCTTGCTTGCGCTTCGTGACAACACCGTAGTGATCACATCAGTGGTGTTTTTACCCAATGAGCACTGTTGCAAGCCCTACCGACAAATTTCAAAAGATGAAAAAGAAATCGGTTATTTAGCAAGTAATGACGACACGTTAACCGAAGACGACAATAACGAAATACCTTCAAGAGATCAGGAAATTAATCATGGAAAGTTTAATGACGATAGTATTTGTTCTACAGTGTTTTTTATTCGTAAGGCAGACTTTCATAAAACCGGCGGCTTCGATGAAGGCTACGCGGGTTTCGGACTAAACGACGAAGATTTTTTCACTAACTGTAGAGCATTAGGGTTTTCGTTAGAGCAATTGCCCACGCGCACATTTGCACCACACCGCCCTAATTATCAATGCCCGATAAATCACCTTTTAGACTTTGTTCATAATGCACAGCGTTTTCACTCGAAATGGGGATTTTACCCATGTGTCAATGTATTGAACGCGTATGCAGACCAAGGTTTTATTAATGCTGACTTCAAGCAAAACGGCATTAAGATCAAGCACCTCCCCCAGCAGGTAGAGGAAGACACACCAGGAGCTCCGGCCGAGAAGCCAATGGTAACGAACGCTCAGAACAATATCGCGTTCACATCTTTTCATTCCCCAGAGAAAGAATCTGGTCTTCTGAGCACTTCAGCTTAAGCGATCTTGCATTATGGCGGGAAAGCACTCGGATTAGATGCTCGCGAGCAATAGAAAGCTCGCGAGCGCAGTAATTGTTAGATATCAAACTTTACGCCTGAAGGCATCTACTACTGGTTACTGTTGACGCGCTTCTGCAATGGCGCTTGGCTTTTCTTGTTGCCAGTTAAGTCGCATATCCCATTTGAAACGATGTTCAGGCTTAAGCGGTGGCTGCTCGGCATCAATAGTGCTTAACACATTAGTCGCCTTAGTCAGTGTTGCGTCGCGACCGAACAAATAGCTTTGCTCTTTCACTATGGTCAAATACGCTTTGTTCAACGCATACGCGCGCTCTGGTGAAGGAGTAATGATGTCGTACACTGACTTGGCACGCTGCACTTCTTCCACCTTGACCATGCCTTTTTCATCAAACCATTTGGCCAGCATTTCTCCATTTTGACGGAACTCATCGCCACCGCCCACGCGCTCCATATAAGTAAGGAACTCGCCTTTTTCCTCGTTGATATTTGGCACATCTTCAATTTCACGCAGGTCTATATAGCCCCACCCCGCTTGTCCGGGAACTTTCCGTGCAAATGAAAATGTTTGGTCAAAGGTTGACCCTACTGTTTTGTGACAGCCGTTACAAAACGCAAGCTCTTGATCGTGCTGTGCACGAAGTTCGCCCTGCTCATTTTCAATGAAGCCATTAATTGTCCAGCCAAAGCCGTTGTCTATTCCTTTTTCACCTAAGTAGCGGGTTTGAGGCAGCTTTTCAAAATGCTTATCTTTTGCTTCCGCATAATAGGCAGATGCTAAGCTTTCTCTGCTTCTGAACATATGCTTTTTCATGTAGCGCACTTCCTTCATACGGGGCGCGTTATAAATATTCCCGTTTTCATCCACGCCAATGTAGCGCACGGTATGTAAGAATTCTGTACCTTCGGGGTAAAGCATATGCGCTAGCGGAACATCGCTTGCGTCGCCAACATAATGCGACAAACGAGCGATTTCAGTCACTGAATTGGTAAGTTTTCCGTCTTGGTTTACGTCAAGGTTCAACGCTAATTCGTTGACCGGCGCCACAGTTAACGTATCCAGCTCTTTAAGTGCCATTTCAACCAAGCTTAGGTTCAATGTATAGATAGCCTTATTATGCTTGCCTTTTAGCGTTTGAAAACTTTCAGGAAGCCTGATCATAGCATCGCCGGTTGACCCGTTAGTCGGCCAAAAAGTACTTGGGAAAGGCTTGTAATTATACGACACCCATCCACTGCCATCTTTAGCAAACCCGTCGCCATCAAATGCCTTGTCAGCGGCGCTCAAATTTTCAATGCGCATGTAGTCTGGCATGGCGTCATTGTTAAGCGAAGCGGTATAGTTGTCTTGCGCTATATATTTTTTAATCGTGGCATCATCAATGCCCGCAATTAGTGATGTACGGTCAATAAACAGGTTTTTCCAGCTGTTTGTTAACCCTACGTCAGAAAATTCGTAGTTGCCCTGTAACGTGCCATCGCCCATTTGATTAGGACGCTTTTCCATTGAATCGTAACTTTGGTGGCATGCATAACATGGGTTGTTAACACCTTCTGTTTTGGTGTAACACTGGGGAGGAATAACCGATTCAGGGTTATACACTTCATCGTGTTCAATATATGCCAGAGCGGGAATAGCATCGCCTTCTTGATAAGGATAAGCGTGTGTGCTGTCGGCCTTTTCGTGAGTAGAAGGAGGCAGTTGCGTGTCAACTGTAAAGCTTGTTGAGTTTTGCTCATAGTTTGACTGATTGTTCACGTCAGTACCCGTGTTATCAGTGCATCCTGCACTGATAAGTAGTGAAAGTAGAATGCCTACACCTGAAGTTATTTTTAACATTTTCATAATCGTCACAACGGAAAAATCCGGGCACATAAGTGCCCGGAGTATTTTTAAATTAAAAAGAAAACTTACTTATCTGCTGGCTCATACATCCAAAGCGTATTGTTTTCTTGGAAACCGTCTTCTCCGATAAGAATACGGCCGTCGTTCATCACCACTACGTTATCTGGTTGAGAAAGCTGTTCAACGTCACAACGCTCGGCGCCAGTTAGGCTTGAACGGTATGTACCGCCCATCACCACAGGTTCAATACGAGAGATGTTATAGCCTTCTTCAAGCTTGGCACGATAAACGCCACCACAGTCTTTAACGCGGGCTGAAAGCTGCATATCGCCTTCACCGTCAATCATTGTGTTGTCGATATCAGCGATGCCGATGTAAAGGTATGCATTCTGTACCACTTCACCTTCGATAGTATCTGCACCTTCAACCGCTTCCTTTGCGCGTTTCTGGTTGATTGAGATACCTTCCAGTTTTCTCCACTCTGCGGTAGCCCCTTTGAGACGGGCCGCCGCACGACTCTCTAAGAACGCTACGCGGTTATCCATTGGCTGTCCTGCTGTTACGCTAGAGCCCCCTTCCTCTACCGTTGGATAGGTCGCATCGCCATCAGCCCACGCTTGAACGTCGGCCATAGTAATGTAAGAGCTTTGTCCATCTACGTAGTCGTCGGTTCCAATACCATTGTATTCATCAATCCACGCGCGAATAGTCAGGTTATCACCGCTAGCTAATTCCACCCATTCAACCGCAAAACCAGTAGTCGCAGGGTCGTTCTGACCTGCATCCTGAGTGAGCTTAGCGCCGTAAAGTGTACCTGCCGACAAGTCTTCAGCTGTGTCTGCGACAAACTTAAACAGTACGCCTCCCGTATCATCTTGAGAAAGGTAAACCGTTTTGCCGTCAGGCATGACCGTTGAGTTTTCGTGCTCATAACGGCCCATGGCAAAATGCTTAACAATAACCGGCTCATCAGCCAACGGCTCTGTTACTTCCGCAATATAGCCATAGTTGTACGGGTTTGGCGCATCTGGCGCCGTCATTTGCCACATACGACCTAAGCGCGCATCTGTAGAAACGGCCTCTGGGTTATTCCAGCTTGGTGATGTTGTCGTATCCACCGCCGAATCAACCACCCACTCTTCTGAAGTAAGCGGTGTACCCCAAGGTGACATTGAACCAAAGCAGTTTGCCGCCGTTCCCCATACTGGCGAGAAATCCAGCATCATAGCTTCAGTTACTTCCCACATACCAAACTCGTCTTTCTCCACTTTCATGCGGCTCATACCGCCAGGAAGTTCTTCCCAGTTCGAGAAAAGGTAACCTTCGCCTTCGGCGGTTGAGATGAAGCCGTTAAAGTCAGGCATGTCATTTTCAAGAACCAACTCTTCGCCATCCAACGTGTAGATGTGACCTAAGCCTTCTGGTAGGTCAGTACCGAAAGTGTCGCCCGTTTGTCCAAGTACTTGATATTGACCAATGGCAGAAACCACCAGCTCTTTTTCTTCATCTGAGCTTGGTACAGGTGAATTTGGTAATGTTACTGGCAGATTGTTGAAGTTAGCACCTGCAAGCACGCCCACTGTACCGGTGTTAATAGGCATTGCATTTACACTGGTTGTCGCCGCATTAGTGCCAGACGGGTGCTGAACGTTAAAAAATAAATCGCCTTCGTCTGTTAAGAATATACCGGTCACTTCTGCACCAAGTGGAACCGTAGCAATACGTGTTAGCGTACCTGCACTATCACCTTGAGGACCTTGGTCGCCCGCCGGGCCTTGATCTCCTACTGGGCCTTGCTCACCTACAGGGCCTTGTACACCGTCTTCGCCATCGTCACCTTCCAGTGAACAGGCAGTCATCCCGAGTGTTACAGCCAGTGCTATCGCTGAATACTTAATTCCACGAAGAGTTTCGCTTTTCATTATAGTTCCTTGCTTATACTTGTTTTCGATGTTGAGTGGAGGTAAGCAGAAGACTCACCTCAGTAAACGGTCTTAGCGGGCGAAAGTCTGGAGGACATTTGTGACATTCCGGTGACAGTGAATTGACACCAAAATGAAGCTTTATTGACACAAGGGTCTGAAAAAACGAATAAAACAAATGCGACGATTTACGAAGGCGCTGTAATCATTGGGGTTATTGAATGCTCAATCAAGAAAACCTAAACCATTCAGTCAGTTTATGAATTATTTGTTTCACAATACTGGTCAGAGCTTTGTGCCCGTGAACACAACAGGACATAACTGCTTGAAAGTTGGATGGGCTAAAATGGAAAAAGAGGGTAGTTGGAGAAGGTAATTAGAAAAAGACACGGTATAAGCTAACGGGCTACGCATTTCGCTACGGCCCGCTAGCCTGGTCGCTAAGTAATACTTAGTTTGAGACAGTAAGAGGATGATTATACATCTTTAATTTATTAACCAGATAATCTTCAAACTGCTTTGCAGTTTGTACATCACTGCGGCTCTTAGGCCAAACCGCGAGAATTTTATAATCAAAAGCGGTTAAAGGTTTGAACAACACAAGGTGGTCATGTTCACCCTCGAATACCTTTTCGACCTGCTCTAACCGATAAACAACGGCCAACCCTAAGTTGTCATTATCTGCCAAGATACTTTGCGTTCCCCAAGTCGCTACAACGCCCCACTCACCACGCCCGGCTTTAATCACCTTCATTCCATCATGCGCCACTAGACCTGCGACAATATTATCCGATGGCTCTGATACAGAAACGCTGATGTGGGTGGTGGGGTCAAACGCATCAATTCGATAGTGCGTGGTAACGTCGATGCTGTCCGCTTTCGCATCAGACGATGACCATCCTTCGTAGCCAACCTCGAACTCAGCACGCAACTGAGAATTCGAGACTAATTGGTATTGCGTAGTCTCTACATGCTGAAAATGCATAACTGTCTGCGTTGAGGAGTCTTGGGTTTCTTGTTCTGTTAATCGACCTAGCGCACCCACGCCCAACGATTTACCAACTTTAAGCGCGTCTCCACCCCACGAAGATAAATTATGATAGCTATCGTAGCCGTCTTGCCCCACCTCAGGTAATACTACACTGTCGTTCGCTTTAACAAAGACATCAATAGCGTTACGCCAATCAAGATAAAGGCGATAGCCCATTTGATCAGACTCCCAGCCTGGTCCTTCGTAACGCAAAAAGTAAGAATGATCGGTCAATTGCGGAGGCGATGTGAATGAGGTAACTTCTTCAAAAGAAAAACCCTCAGCGCTATATACTGCGTCTTGCCACTCTCCTCCTGTTCTTACGGAAAGTTCAGCGTGCGCCCGGTCTTTAAGGTTAACATTCGTAGCTTGCTCAGGTGGCATAAGTTCCAATGACGCACTACTTCCTGGCGCAATGGATGCTGCACCTAGTAACACCGCTTGCCCTTCGCTATTCTCTATCCATTCTGACGGATATTGCTTTAACTTCCACCCCGAATATTGCGGGGGCAGAGATACTTCAAAAATTTGATCGCCGCTACCACCGTCTGCCGAATTTTTCACCTTAACAGACAAAGCCGAATTTATATCCCCTTGTGAGCAACTTGCCAATAATGGCACCAAAATTAGACCTATCTTACTAAATTTCATCACTTTTATGCTCTCCATCGGTTGTTAACGCATTTAACTAATTAACGATATTTATAAACAATATATTGACAAATGCCACCGGTGGCAATTATTTTAAATTTTGTTAACGAGATTTTTCAATTTAGTATGTCGATAAAATTCGTCATACCCATGAACCATTTAGTGAAAGGTAAATTACATGGTCAACTTTAGCCTAGAAGGTAAAACCGCATTAGTGACCGGAGCAAGTCGAGGTATAGGCCAAGCGCTTGCTTTAGCACTCGCCACTTCTGGCGCCTTCGTCATCTGCGCCAGTTCTCGACCAGGTGGATGTGACGAGACACTACGTAAAATTCAAAGTGAAGGTGGTCAAGCCATGGCATTAGATGCCGACCTCGCTGATGCCGACGCGGTAGTTAAACTTGCTGAAGATGCGTTAAGCATTAAAGGACACATCGACATCCTGCTGAATAACGGCGGCACTATTTTCAGAGCACCAGCAACCGACTTTCCTTTTGACGAGTGGAAAAACGTGCTTGCTGTCAACATCGATTCAGCTTTCCTACTTAGCCAAACTATTGGCAAGACGATGGTAGAACGGGGACAAGGCAAAATTATCAATATTGCATCAATGTTAAGTTATACAGGTGGCATCACCGTTCCTGCCTACACAGCGAGTAAGCACGCCATTGCGGGCCTTACGAAAGCGCTAGCAAACGAATGGGGCCAATACAATGTGCAGGTGAACGCAATTGCGCCAGGTTACATCAAAACCGATAACACCCAAGCACTGCAAGATGATGAAACGCGCAGTGCTGAAATTTGTGCCCGCATTCCAGCTAATCGCTGGGGGGAAAGTGATGATTTAGCAGGTGCGGCGGTATTTCTTGCGAGCGCAGCAAGCAATTACGTAAACGGCCATATCCTTGCTGTCGACGGCGGCTTTCTAGCACGTTAATTAACGAACGGGGGATACAGCCATGAGCGACAAAAAAAGCATGAGCGATAGAAAAGACATGAGCAAGAAAATAGACACCCGATATGCAATAGGTCGTAAAGAGGCTAACGCTTACAACACGCAAGAACTGCGCGACGCGTTTTTAGTCGACACTCTAATGACAAAAGGCGAAGTCGTTTGGATATACACCCATTACGAGCGCTTTATGCTTGGAAGTGCCGTACCGACAACGTCAGCGCTAACGCTAGAAACCATTGAAGATCAGCTAAAGATGCCATTTTTTACCGCTCGCCGTGAGGTAGGTGTGATTAATATCGGCGGACCTGGCACCATTACAGTTTCAGGCACTCGTTACCATTTAGATAACGAAGAAGCCTTATACATCGGCCAAGGCAATGAAGAAGTAATATTTGAGTCAGACAACGCGTCTAATCCCGCCAAATACTACTTAAATTCAGCGCCAGCTCATCATGCCTACCCATGTAAAAAAATAGGCAGCAAAGATGCAAATGTCCTTCATCTAGGAAGTCAGGAAACCTCCAACAAACGCGATATCAAACAGTTACTTATCAATACTGTTGTCGATACATGTCAGCTTCAGATGGGATTAACACGTCTACATACGGGTTCCGTCTGGAACACCATGCCAGCTCATCAGCATGACCGACGCAATGAAGTGTACTTTTACTTTGATATGGACAGCGAAAGCCGAGTATGTCACTTCATGGGCGAACCTCATGAAACTCGTCACATTTTCGTAGCGAATGAAGAAGCCGTAGTATCGCCACCTTGGTCAATTCACTGTGGTGTGGGTACGGGAAGCTATGCATTTATCTGGGGAATGGCAGGTGAAAACCTTGATTACGATGATATGGACAAGTTTCCACCTTCACAGTTGCGCTAAGCAGCCCTGCTTTAAAAAGGTGTAATGATTATGTTGCAGTATATAAAACTCACACTGTCTGCCACAGCGCTGTTGCTAACATCGGCGTGTTCTCAAAATGAATTGCAAGGTGAAGTCACCGTGTTGCGCTTGGGGCATACCTTAGACACTCAGCACTCTGTACACAAGGCGATGGAATATCTAGGAGAGCGTCTAGATTACTATTCTGACGGCACAATGAGTGTGGTGATTTATCCAAGTAGCCAGCTGGGAACTGAGCGAGAAATGGTAGAACTGTTGCAGATTGGTTCACTCGCTATGACTAAAGTATCGGCAAGCCCTCTGGAAGGGTTTGCACCGGAAATGAAGATATTTAGTATTCCCTATATTTTTCGCGATAACGAACACTTCTGGCGAGTATTAAACAGCGATCTGGGCAATGATTTGCTTTCTGGTGTTGAGGATTTCCGCCTTAAAGGCCTGGGCTATTACGATGCGGGAAGCCGTAGTTTTTACACCAACGATAAACCAATAGAAACACCAAGCGATCTGAACGGGCTCAAAATTCGCGTATTGAACAGCCCTACTGCAGTAGCAACAGTTCGCGCACTTGGAGGAGCTGCAACCCCCGTTGCCTGGGGAGAACTGTACACTGCGCTTCAGCAAGGCGTTGTAGACGGCGCAGAGAATAACCCGCCCAGCTACTACCTTTCACGTCATTATGAAATTGCCCGTTACTACAGCCTTGACGAGCATACCAGTGTTCCAGACGTCATGCTGGCATCGCTGCCGGTATGGGAAAGTTTGAATGAACAGCAGCAAACGTGGCTAACCAAAGCAATGGAAGACTCTGTTGAATACCAACGCGAACTTTGGAAAACATCTACGCAAGCCTCTTTAGAAAAGGTAAAAGCCGAAGGCGTCACAGTTATTACGCCTGATAAAGCGCCTTTCGTTGAAGCGGTAAAGCCTTTTCATAAGAGCTTTGAAGACACGCCAATTGGCGACTTAATTACGCAAATAAAAGCGATGTAACAATGACAATAATACGCCTCATCGATAAAGCCTTAGCCGGCACCCTTATTATTGCCATGGTAAGTATTTTACTTACCGTAATTTGGCAAGTGGTCTCACGTTACGTACTTAAAGACCCCGCTTCGGTCACCGAAGAGTTGTCTAGGTTCATACTTATTTGGATTGGCATCTTAGGTGCGGCCTACGCCTATCGCCAAAACGCGCATTTGGGGTTCAACTTAATTGTTGAGCGTCAGTCTCGTAAAGTGAAACGCCTTCTACTTACCTGCGTTGAAGTCATTGTCATTATCTTCTGTGTATTGGTGATGGTTTACGGCGGTGCTGAACTAGTGTCTCTTACATTAGAGCTAGAGCAAATCTCAGCGGCGCTAGGTGTAAAAATGGGCTTTATCTATAGCGTGCTTCCCTTATCTGGAGGCCTTATCATTGCCTATGCACTGGTAAACATTACTACGCTGTGGCGAAACAACAAAAAGGAGTCAGCGTAATGGAACTGACCGGTATTATCTTAGTCGTTGCCTTTTTCGTATTACTCCTATTAAACGTTCCTATTTCAATTAGCATAGGGGTAGCAACGTTACTCGCTATGGTAATGAGCATGGACATTGCACCCGCTACCATTACTATTGCCCAGCGTATGGCAGGTGGACTCAACAGTTTTGCGCTACTGGCCATCCCGTTCTTTGTTCTATCTGGGCTTATCATGGGGCGAGGAGGCATTGCCAAGCGATTAATAGAATGTGCAATGGCGCTTATTGGAGCCCTACCTGGCGGTCTTGCCTTAGTTAATGTTGTATCCTGTATGCTCTTCGGTGCAATTTCAGGGTCCGCAGTAGCGACCACGTCTGCAATAGGCAGCTTTATGCTGCCCGAAATGAAAAAGGCTGGCTACGAGCCTAATTTTAGTGCTGCTGTCACTGCCGCAGCATCGACCACGGGTATGTTAATCCCGCCAAGCAATATATTAATTGTTTATGCCATCGCCAGTGGCGGGGTATCTATCGCGGCCTTGTTTATGGCTGGCTATATACCGGGCATTATGGTTGGATTAGCGCTTATGCTAGTGTGCTTTATTTATGCCAAAATGAAAGGATTTCCGCTTTCACCACGACTTCCACTTAGTGTTGTTTTTGAGAAAACTGTCGCTGCCCTTCCCTCTTTGTTCCTAATAATTCTGGTTATTGGTGGTATTGTGGGCGGTGTTTTTACCGCTACTGAAGCAGGCGCCATTGCAGTGGTTTACTCGTTACTGTTAGCCGTGGTGTTTTACAAAGAAGTAGAAGCGAAAGCCTTACCTGACATTTTCTTAAAAGCGGCGGAAACGACAGCCATTGTTATGCTGCTTATTGCGGCGTCTACCGCCATGTCTTGGCTTTTATCGTTCGAGAACATTCCGCAAACCTTAAGTAATGCACTGTTGTCTGTGAGCGACAACCCTTTACTTATTCTGCTTCTAATTAACCTGTTACTCATTGTGGTTGGTGCGTTTTTAGATATGACACCAGCCGTACTAATTTTTACGCCCATCTTTTTACCGGTGGCGCTAGAGCTTGGCATGAGCGAGCTTCAGTTTGGCATTATGCTAGTACTCAACCTGTCTATTGGATTGTGCTCACCGCCCGTCGGCGCCGTACTTTTCATTACCTGTGCCATTGCCAAAACCAAACTTGAGAACATCATTCGACCGCTAATACCTTTATATGTGGCTATGTTTGTCGTTCTTATGCTAGTTACGTATGTCGCATGGTTCAGCGAAGCGCTACCACGTGCACTAGGATTTTAGTAAGGTAGAATCATCAAAACTGAAAGGTGTGGTCAGGCGTAGTTTGATCAAACGAACTTTCACTTTTGAGTAACAAAAACATATTGCCCGTATTTGTGTGGTAATATCGGAAGTAACGACATAATAGCGCGGAAAAACAGAGAATTATGAACAAGCGCCCGACTATCAATGATGTTGCAGCCCTAGCAGGTGTATCAAAGCGTACCGTGTCACGCGTCATTAACGGTGCGACCAATGTGGGAAAAGCAACACGTGAGCGCATTGAAGCGGTCATTCAAGAAACGGGGTTTGCCCCTGACAAGCAAGCGCGTGGTTTAAGTACTAGCCGCTCTTACTTGATCGGCTTGATTTATGATAACCCCGATGCCTTGTATATCGACCAAGTACAAAGAGGCGTGTTAAGCATATGTTCTCAAAAGGGTTATGAGTTAGTTGTACACCCTTGTAGTTATAATGCCGAAGGTTTTGTAGAAGACTGTATTAACTTTGTGCGTCGTTCAAACATAGATGGTGTCATTATATTGCCACCGGTATCCGAATCGAAGTTATTAGCCGACGCGCTGCAACAAAAGAGCATTAACTATGTGCGAATGGCGTCAGTAGATTTAGATGACCATCAAAATATCGTAGTGAGTGACGACAGAGCTGCTTTAAGTGATTTAGCGCGCTATATGGTTTCACTAGGTCATAAAGACATTGGTATCATCAGCGGTCCGCAACAGTATTATTCCTCAAAAGAGCGTTTGGAAGGCTTTGTTGAAACGCTTAACGGCCTAGGTGTCGATGTACCTAAAAACAGGGTAATTGAGGGTAAAAACAGCTTCGAAAGCGGTATAGAATGCGCACGTCAATTGCTTATTCAGTCACCACGAGTCAAAGCTATTTTTGCAAACAACGATGAAATGGCAGCAGGCGTATTGAAAGTGGCTCATGAAATGGGAATAACCGTACCTGACGAACTATCCGTTGCGGGGTTCGATGACAACCTACTTGCTGCCCGTGTGATCCCTGCCCTTACCACTGTTCAACGTCCCGTTGGCGATATGGCAGCTATCGCAGCGCGTAAAATCATCGCGCACATCGAAGGCAGTGAAGTTAGTGAAACCGAAACGTATCTGGTCAAACCTCACCTAATTATTCGCGATTCAATCAAAAAAGTGTGATTTTTTACAATGAAGTGTTGCTAACACTTCTTTTTCGACCTATTATGCCACCGGTAGCACGACAATAAAAAAGAATGTTAAAAATAAACAATTTGTAAACAGAGCGTAAAAAGCAACGTTTTCTAATCTATCGCTCTTTTTAAATACACAGTGCTTATTTAACAACGCTTAGCGGTTAAATAAGCCGTAAAGATAAAGCAGGACTTGTAATGGACGTTAAAACACAACTAGTTAAAGTGCATAATAACGATAACGTTGCGGTTGCAACCTGCCCTATCGTGGCTGGCACTTACATCGCTGAATATGACATTACAGTTAGCCAAGACATTCCTGCTGGCCATAAAGT
This sequence comes from Alteromonas sp. CNT1-28, assembly GCF_022348345.1. Taxonomy (NCBI): domain Bacteria; kingdom Pseudomonadati; phylum Pseudomonadota; class Gammaproteobacteria; order Alteromonadales; family Alteromonadaceae; genus Alteromonas; species Alteromonas sp. CNT1-28. The sequence goes on from NZ_JAKREZ010000041.1 coordinate 14,572, forward strand.
TGCCTTAGTTACCCTGTCAGACGGTGGCGACATCGTAAAATATGGTTTCAGCATTGGTGCTGCAACAAGCCAAATTAATCCCGGTGAACATGTTCACAGCCATAACGCAAAGACTAAGTTAAAAGGCACTGAACAATACGTTTACGCGCCGTCAAATACCGCTTCAAAACAAAACCATCTTACTTCTGGATTACAGTTCATGGGCTACAGAAGAGAAAATGGAAAAGTGGGTATTCGCAATGAAGTATGGATCATCAATACCGTAGGCTGCGTAAATCGAACAGCAGACCGTATTGCCAACGAATGTAATCGTCGTTTCGCTAGCGAGTGCGACGGGTTCCGCGCATTTACCCACCCTTTTGGCTGTTCTCAGCTGGGCGATGATTTAGATGACACGCGCACTATCTTAGCCTCTCTCGCATCTCACCCGAACGCTGGTGCGGTGTTAATTGTAGGCTTGGGTTGCGAAAACAATCAGCTTAAGAGTTTTCTGCCTCACGTTGATAAACCGGCAAATAGGGTTCGCTTCTACAACGCACAAGAAGTGGTAGATGAATTAGAAGAAGGCGTCAATGCGGTTTATGACTTGTTAAAAGTAATGGCTAATGACAAACGTGAGCCTATCGACGCTAGCGAATTAACCTTAGGCATGAAGTGTGGTGGTAGCGACGCTTTTAGCGGTATTACTGCCAACCCAACAGTAGGGCGTGTTACCGATTTAATGTGTAATCTAGGTGGCTCGGTCATTTTAACCGAAACGCCAGAAATGTTTGGTGCCGAACAGCTCTTAATGAATCGCGCTAAAAACAAAGACGTATTCGAGGCGTTTAACTCGCTGATTGATGAGTTTAAGAACTACTTTATCGCCCACAACCAACCTATTTACGAAAACCCGTCTCCAGGCAATAAGGCAGGCGGTTTAACCACGCTAGAGGAAAAGTCTCTCGGCGCGGTTCAAAAAGGTGGAACGTCTACTATTCAGTCCATCTTGCAGTATGGCGAGCCAAAGCAAGATAAAGGCTTAAGTTTATTACAAGCACCTGGTAACGATGCCGTTAGTTCAACGGCGTTGGCAGCATCGGGGGCACATATCGTTTTATTCACCACAGGCCGAGGCACGCCCCTTGGTTTTCCTGTACCCACAGTCAAGATATCGTCAAATTCAGATATCGCTAATAAGAAGCCACATTGGATAGATTTTAACGCTGGACAAGTTCTGGAAGGCGTATCTATTGATAAGTGTGCCGAAGCGCTACTCCAACATTGCTTGGCAGTGGCATCTGGTCAACAAACCTGCAACGAGAAGAATGGCAGTCATGAGATTGCTATTTGGAAACGTGGCGTCACCCTCTAAAAGAGAGCGTTATGGAATCGATATTATTACATGAAGATAGACTTTTTCCTGCCGATGAAGCAACCCGAAGTGTTGCAAAGGCGCTGTATAAGGAAATTCGAGATCTCCCTATCATAAGTCCACATGGCCATACTGACCCACGTTGGTTTGCACAAAACAATAATTTCACCAATGCAACCGAGTTGTTTATCACCCCTGATCACTATGTGTTCAGAATGCTGTATAGTCAAGGTATTAAATTAACCGATATTGGTGTGCCACGTTGGGACGGCGGCGAAACGGAAAAGGATCCACGTAAAATCTGGAAACTTCTGGCTGATAACTATCATCTATTTGCTGCCACACCATCGCGTTTGTGGTTAGACACTGTATTTCACGATGTATTTGGTTTGCGAGAGATGTTGTGTAGCGAAAACGCAACGCATTATTACGACCACATCACTGCGCAGCTTCAAGGGGATGACTTTAAACCCCGTGCACTGATGGACCGCTTTAATATTGAAGTGATTGCTACCACTGAAGGCGCGCTTGATGCCCTTCCCCATCACGCAGCGATTAAAGATACACCGTGGGCAAAGCGGGTTATCACCACCTTTAGACCAGATGATGTAGTCGATGCTTCACGCGAAGATATTGTTTCAAACATTGAGAAACTTGGTGAGCTCACCGGTGAAGACACTGCAACCTGGCAGGGCTACCTGAACGCAATTCGTGCACGACGTGCCGTCTTTAGAGAGCACGGTGCAACAGCAACGGATCACGGACACCCAACGGCGAACACAGCTGATTTAAGTGAAGCTGAGTGTATTGCTTTATTCGATAAAGTAAGAAGTGGAAACAGTAACCCTGAAGAGCAAGAGCTATTTAGAGCGCAAATGCTTACCGAATTAGCGGGAATGAGTGTAGAAGACGGCATGGTGATGCAAATTCACCCTGGTTCGTTTAGAAACCACAACAGTCAGCTCTTTACACAGTTTGGTCGCGATAAAGGCCACGACATTCCAATGCAAACAGATTTTGTTAAAGCGCTTCGCCCGTTACTCGGTAAATACGGTAACGAGCCTAACCTGGACATAATTCTATTTACATTAGATGAAACCACGTACAGCCGTGAATTAGCACCACTTGCAGGCCACTACCCTTGCCTGAAACTCGGTCCTTCATGGTGGTTCCACGATAGCGCTGAAGGCATGTTACGCTTTAGACACCAAGTGACAGAAACCGCTGGTTTCTTCAATACAGTTGGTTTTAACGACGATACACGCGCCTTCTTGTCTATCCCTGCGCGTCATGATGTTGCCAGACGTATTGATTGTCGCTTCCTTGCACAGCTAGTTGTGGAGCACCGCATCAGTGAAACAGAAGCGGCCAGCATTGCAAGAAAACTCACTTATGATTTTGCTAAACAAGCGTACAAACTGGGGTAATCATGACAAAGCCGTTATCAATTTCAACGCTACCTCTTTTAAGTGACAGCGTAAGTAAACCAAATTACGACCTGGAAGCAACCGGTTGTGGCATCGTGCATATTGGTCCAGGCGCCTTTCACCGTGCGCACCAAGCGTATTATACCGAAAAGGCGCTGGCTTATGGCGGTGACTGGCGCATTCACGGTGTATCAATGCGCAGCGCATCACTTAAAGAAGCGTTGAGTACACAAGACAATCTCTATGCGTTGTGTATTGTTGATAACGAGCCTGAAACCCACATTATCGGCGCAATAAAAACCCTTTCAACATTAGCACATGATCGTGAAGACATTGTTGCTGCGCTGGTAAACAAGCAAACTAAAATTGTGACGCTTACCGTGACAGAAAAGGGCTATTGCCTTAATGCGCAAGGTCATCTAGATACTGATCATCCGGATATTAAAGCTGATTTAGTCACGCCAGAAACACCGGTAAGTGCAGTTGGCCTAATTGTGCAAGCGCTAGCACAACGTAAGCAGGCAGGCTATGCAGATATTACCATTATCAGCTGTGACAACGTGTCAGACAACGGTAAAAAGCTGCAAAAAGCGGTGACCGAGTTCGCCAATAAAACGGATGAATCACTCGGCCAATGGATCAGCGAGAACATCGCCTTCCCCTGCACTATGGTTGACAGTATTACGCCAGCAACTGAAGACAGCTTTAAAGCCAACGTTGCCGCTGAGCTGGGTTTAACTGATAACTGGCCTATTCAGCGAGAGGCATTTACTCAATGGGTGGTTGAAGATAATTTTTCTGGCCCACGACCTGCTTGGGATAAAGTTGGCGTTACTTTTACTCATGATGTGAGCTTTTTTGAAAAAGCTAAGCTTCGCATTCTAAACGGCACACATTCAACACTGGCCTACATAGGGTTATTGCTTGGCAAGGAAACCGTATTCGACGCAATGCGTACCCCAGCCATAAAGCAACTGATTCAAACCATGTTGAAAGAAGAAATTGTGCCGTCTCTATCCAGTAATAACGAGAATGCCGATAGCGGAACACAAGACTTCGATCTGAACGCTTACGCACAAGACATTGTTAAGCGCTATGAGAATAAGCATATTCGCCACCTGTTGTCGCAAATTGCTTGGGATGGGTCACAGAAAATCCCATTTCGAATTCTCGACACAGTACGCGATAACCTAAAAGCAAAACGAAATATTGATTTGCTCTGCAGTGCCGTTGCGGCCTGGTGCCTATTTGTAAACAACAAAGCACGTTTAAACGAAACTATCACCGACCCGCTAGATAGTATGTTAAGGGCTACAGCAAAATCGGTAGACTTTCAGGCAATAGAACTTGCAAAAAAATTGCTATCTCTTGAAACCATGTTCGCCGAACTGTCGGTAAACACTACGTTCAAAGAAAAAGTGCTCGAAAAAGTTAATCAGCTGCTTAACATTTTATCGCACGAAAACAGCAACGAAGATCAGCAAAGTTCTGCTCCCACTACGTTACCAGAAAGTTCGCTAGATTCACTAAAAGGAACCGCGTGATGAAAAGTACCTTTTCCATGCTTAAAGGCGCCCCATTACTGCCTATTATTCAGCCTAAATCTGTTGACGAGGGGCTTCACCTAGCAGAAGCAATTGCAAATAGCGGCCTGTGCAACATAGAAGTAGTGAAACGCAGCGACGCAGCATTTGAAGCCCTGTCAGCGATTAGAAAACAGTTTCCTGAACTCGTTGTGGGTATGGGCACATTGTTAAATCGCAACCACGTATTTGAAGCGTTGGATGCAGGCGCGCAATTTTTGATAACGCCCACAAGCTCAGAGACATTGCTCGATACACTGATTGCGTCTAATGCACCCTTTTTGCCAGGTGTCGCTACGCCAGCCGATATTCTTTTGGCGCACCAAAAAGGCATTCGCGAAATGAAGTTCTTTCCTGCGAGTCTTAGCGGCGGAACACCTTTTCTTAAAGCTATTTCAAGCGTATTTAGCGATGTTTCCTTCTGCCCTACCGGCGGCATTAATGGCGACAACGCGAATGAGTATCTCTCGCTTGGCAATGTAAGAGCAGTAGGCGGTACATGGATGATGCCGAAGGCAGCCATTGAAGCAAAAAATTGGCAAGCTATAACTTTGGCATGTCAACAAAGCCTAACATTGTTTGATGAGGCTGCGGCATGAGCATAGTTGATACCAACCAAAGAATAGTTATTTTTGGCGAGTGCATGGTAGAGCTTCGAAGCACTCAGCGTGAGTCATCAGTTAGTACGCGCGATGAAAACACAGATAATAATCTGATGGCGAAAAGCTTTGCTGGCGACACGTACAACACTGCAGTTTATTTAAAACGCTGCTTGCCTTCATCTTCCATTAGTTACTTAACGGCGATCGGCGCAGACTTTTTAAGCGATGAGCTGCTGTTTAAAATGGGTGAGCACGAAATTAACACTGATTTAGTGTTTCGCTCGTCATCGCGTAACCTTGGCCTGTATATGATCCGTAACGACAACGAAGGTGAAAGAACCTTTGCATATTGGCGTAACCAATCTGCAGCAACACAGACGCTCAACATTATGAAGGGCGCTGAATTTGCTTGTGATTGGTTTTATTTGAGCGGTATCTCTATTGCCATTTTAGATGATGAACAGCGCGCTACACTTTTCGAACTGATTTCGTCCCTCAAGGCCAAAGGAAGTAAGATTGCCTTTGATCCCAACTATCGAGCTCGCCTTTGGTCATCTCAAGAAGATGCCAAGTACTGGACGGATAAGGCTTATGCTGAAGCAGACTTGGCGTTCCCAGGTGCAGACGACCATTTAATGCTGTTTGGCCACACCAATGCTGATGAAATATTTAGCTATTTAGCCGACAAACAGATTGAAGAAATCGTTATGAAAAACGGAGCGGTTGGCGTTCATATACTCCGTCAACAAGAACAATGTATTGTGCCTGTTGAGCGTGTTGAACAGGTGGTTGATACAACGGCTGCTGGCGATGCATTCAATGGCGGCTATATGGCCGCTCGACTTGCAGGTAGAAAACCTGTAGAGAGCGCGAGCTATGGGGCCAAAGTGGCAGCGACTGTGATTACCTACCCCGGTGCCATTATATCAGGCGATGCCTTCACTAATCACATACCGTCGCTATAGTCGGTATGTGACATTCCTCTTTCTTTTCTCTTCTATTTCCTGCCATTGTAACCATAAGCAAGCACGCTAATTAAGATAAAGGCGATCCCCCACTAAAGAACGCGGCACGCCTACAATAACGCGCCACGTCGTTTTTATGTGAGCTTACAACGTGTCTCGATATACGTATTTTGCCAGTGGGTGCGCTGTCGCTTTTAGCTCTCGCACGAATATTTGCGCCATTTTCGCCGCGCCCACAACGTTCAAGTGAGTGTCGTCCGTTTTGCCTTCAGGGTAGCGCGCATAAAGGTCGGCGGGCACCTTAATGAAGTAATGGTTGCTGTTAGGCTCGCCTACCTGAGCAAGAAAATCGCAAGTTAAAGCGTTCATAGGAATAAATGGCACATTATTTTGTGCTGCCACTTTCTTCGCTGCATCGGCATACGCCTGCAACGTCCGTTTTAACACACCTTCCTCAGTGAAATGACGCCTGCAAATACTACTTGCGATAATCACTGATGCCCCTTTTGCTTCAACATCCTGAACAAACTGATTCAAGTAAGCTGGATAAGCATTTTCCGGGTCGGCATAGCGAGCAGGATCCGACTGTTTTTGATCGTTATGTCCAAACTGAATAGCCACAAAATCACCTTCAGACAGATCGGATAACAGAAGCTGCCAGCGTCCCTCATCTACAAATCGCTTTGTGCTTCTGCCGTTAGCCGCATGGTTTTTAATATTAAGATTGGGCAGCATGAATTCAGGAAGTAATTGTCCCCACCCACGTTCTGGATATGACAACATAGGCTTGTCTGACATGGTTGAATCGCCGACCAGATGTAGGGTAACTGGCTTTTTGTAGGGTGGAGCTTTTACAGCCTCTTCACTGCCTTTATTAGTAGCGCTTTGGATTGAAGCACTTTGGGAACCCGAACTGGTAAGTGCATAAGCGCTAGATTGCGCCGCGTAACTAATGTGAAGTGTACTCGTGCCTTGCTGGTCTGCTACTGCAAAAGTACTCGATACAACAAAAACGCTTGCAAGACTGTAGCGCAGCGCGTTGAATATTTTCCCTGTGGTGAGTTTACTTGAATTTTTCACACCTTTTCTCCTTTTCAATATTTCTTTTGTTGCGATGCAAATTGCTCAAAAAGTGAGGTAGAGGCGTGCTGAACTCCTCCCGGCCTGCACTTTTTGCACATAAAAAAGGCCATCATTACGATGGCCAAACACACCCGTCTTCACGGAACACAACATTTAATTATTATCTCAGGCCGGCCAACATAATTGGCCGGCCTGTTTTTTTACATAGTATAACGAGCGCCCAAGAAGAACTGACGGCCCGTGTGGTTGTACTCACGTACCAAGTTCAAAGAGCCATCACCCGTGGTAAACAAGCGCTCGTACTCATCGGTAAGGTTAATGACTTCAAAGGTCAACGTTAGCTCGTCGTTTACGTTATAAAATGACGAGAAATCTACCTGCGTAGGTCCTGTCGTACCGTGCGCAACGTTACCGTTGCTGCCAGTAAAGTCTGTCAGGTAATCGTCGCGTTTGTTAACTGACACACGCGCACCGTATTGGTCTGTTTCGTAATACACCGTAAAGTTGTACGATGTTTCACTCATACCTTCGATGTCGTCAGCATTAACGTGAGTGTAGTTCGACACGATACCCATGTTTTCGAACAGTCCTGGTAAGAAACTTAGCGGCTGCTGATAAATTAACTCATAACCGCTTACACTTCTGTCTTCAGCGTTAATTGGACTGCTATGCTCGTATGGAATAGTGCGTGGGTCTAGTGCAATTACAGGGTCAAACTGTGCATCGTTGTCGATAAAGTCGTAGTAAGCACTGTCGACTAAACGCTCTTCTGATGCGCGAACAATCCAGTTATCAATGTCTTTGTAGAACACTGTTGCTGCTAGTAGCGCTTCGTCATCGAAGTACCATTCAACACCAAAGTCAACGTTGTTCGACGTAAACGGATCAAGGAATGGGTTCCCCACGCTCACCGAGCCGTTAATATAATCAAAGCTTGGGTTACCAGGGTTTAATGAGTTCAGGCTTGGGCGAGTCATAGACTGTGTTAAGCCAAGGCGAACAACTACGTCATCAGTTGCTTCAAGTGCTAAGTTAACTGCTGGTAAGAAGTTATTGTATTCGTTTTCGATTTGTACCGTTTCGCCTTGAATAAAGCCTTCAGAGGTTGTGGTTGTTTTCACATAACGCACACCGTAATTAGCGCGAAGTAACATGTCGGCAATCTCATAGCTCGTATCAAGCTCAAGGTACATAGCTGATGTTTCTTCGCCTACTTGCCAGCTTTGTGCAGAACGCGGTGTCCAAACAACATCTAACAATTGGCTATTAATAGCGTCAAAGTCGGCAACAAGGAACGGGTCAAGAGGGCCATCAAAACCACTTCCGAAATCGTCTACCGGCATAATTTCAGCAAAACCTACTGCCGAGTCTTGATCTGGGAAGCCATTTATTTGCTCTTCACTGTAGGTTACAACACGGTCATTGTAGGCAAAGCCAGCCTTAATAGTGACTTCATCACCTAAGTATGTCGCATCAAATTTGACCGTGTCGTTTTCACGCAATACATCAGTAGCACGTAATCGGCCATCGCTTAGATTATAGTTGCTTGCATCGTTAACATCGTAACCGTAAGTCACTTCTGGCGCGTTGCTGTTATTGCTAAAGTCAAAGCCGTAGCTGGTTTCTTCCAGCAGCGTCATATTGTAACGATATTGCTCTGAACGAGCGTCAGACTCTGCTGTACCGGCCATCATATCAAGTTTAAGGTTTTCACCAATAAACCACTCGCCAGAAATTACGAATTGGCTAAAGTCAGTAGTTGATTCCTGTAAACGGCTTTCAATACGCGATTTGATACCGTCGTACGTACCAGCCAGCACTTGTTGACCATTAGGATGAACAGTAATAGAGGTAGGCGTAATTTCTTCGAATGTACTTCTGAACATGTGGAAGAAGTTATACATGGTACGGGTGTTATCAAGCTTGGACACTAAACCGTCTAGCGTTAGTGTGAAATTATCTGTTGCAGCCCACTGAATTGAACCGGTGAAGCCTACACGCTCTTGATCATTACCAAAGTAGTCAGGTCTAGGTAAACGAGGAGTCCATAAACAATTAATCGGGTCTACCGACTCACCTTCATACTGGCAATCATCTACGTCAGGTGTGCCGTTAACAACCGTGTTTGATGTATCGCCAAAGATGCCACCGCCATCGCGAACTGGAGTAGTCCAACGAACTGTACCAAAACCTTCCTGTCTTACTGTACGCTCTGAGAACGCGGCCGAGAAAAGCACACCGACTTTGTCGTCAGCGAAACGGTTGCTGATCATGAAAGCGGCGCGAGGATCGGTCTCTTCTGTAATGCTGTTATAGCCGCCCTGAAGAGATGAAACGAATTTAAAACCGTCGTAATCAAACGGCTTTGCCGAATACAGATCAACCGTACCTGCAATGCCGCCTTCTTCCATAGAGGCGGTAGGAGATTTTTGAATATCTACGCGGTTGAACAATTCAGAAGCGAAAATGTTAAAGTCAAAGCCACGTCCACCGTTTACACCGCCACCTGAGTCTGTGCCATCTGTACTTGCTGGCACTTCCATGCCATTAAGTGTTGTGCGGGTAAATGAAGGGCTCAAACCACGCAAAGTAATTTGGCGCCCTTCCCCACCTTCACGAGAAATGGCTACGCCGGGTACACGTTGAATTGACTCAGCAATATTTAAGTCCGGGAATTTACCAATGTCTTGCGCAACAATTGATTCTTTACTGTTAACTGATGTTCGCTTTTCCATCAGTGATTTATTAAGTGATCCACGAAAGCCTGATACCTCAATGACTTCCATATTTTGCGCTTCGGTTTCACTGGCTTGTTCGTCTGTGGCTTCTTGCGCATGAATATGTGCGCCTGACAACGCTAGCGTAACAAGAACAGCGAGTTGCTTTTTCTTTGGTAACATTGTTGTTTCTCCGGTTTTTATATTTATAAGAGACGCGCATACTGACAAAAGGTGAAGATGCTTTTGAAACGTGTGTGAACTATTCAAATTTACACAAATTCAACATTTATCGTATTTAACCATTTCAATCCCCTTTGTGCCACCGGATAACATTTTGGTAATTAACACCGTCAATGCTTTACATTTATCCGATAACACGTCTTGGCTGTTAAGGAAGCGAAAACGCGTCAATTCTAATTCATTCTCTATAGTGGTCTCGTAAACCACCAAAACCTTGAATGAGAAGAGTTGCAGGGTACAGCTATGTTTTCTAATTAACGCAAAACTTCTCTTCGGCAATAATGTAAACCTCGAAAACAACACTCAAGCTTTACATTTGATTTACATCCTAAACAGTTATGCTACCGGTGGCAACAATTTTGTTGAAAAAATTTACAATAAGTAGAAATTTGATATGCAATGATGAAAAAAGAAGAGACTATAGAAACTTACCAAAGCAGGATGAGAGCTTTAATTAAAACATTTAAATACAGTCATTTACGTCGCATTGAACACATTTTAAACGCGTAAAACAAAAGTTAAAAAATGTAAATAATTCCGTTGACATATGAGCAAATAAAAACCATTATGCTACCGGTAGCACAGAGTGTGTTTACAATGTTATAAAAATAAGGGTTTGTTATGCTAAAAGGTATTCTACGCGCAGCTTCCGTTGTAGCTTGCACGGCGTTTGTTTCTTCCGCTGCTAATGCAAATGATTGGGTACAAATGCCTCTCGACAACACACAATCATGGTCTATGAGAATGATAGAGTCTGAGATGGTGCGTTTCCCAGAAGCTTGGCAAATCGATTGGGATGAGAAGCCACAATGGGATTACGTTCACGGTCTCAACCTCCTTGCCATAACAGAAGTCTATCAAGATACTAAAGATCCCCGTCTCCTGTCTTATGTAAAAGGTTACTACGACATGTTGGTTCAACAAGACGGAAGTATCAAAACCTATGATATCAATAAGTTTAATATTGATATGGTTAACCCTGGTAAAGTGCTGTTTTTCCTCTATGAAGAAACCGGCAACCCTAAATACAAAAAAGCCGCTGACCTACTTAGAACGCAGCTTACTACTCACCCACGTACCGAGCAAGGTGGCTTTTGGCATAAGAAACGCTATCCAGACCAAATGTGGCTTGATGGCCTATACATGGGGGCCCCCTTCTACGCTGAATACATTGTTAAGTACGGCGATATGAAAGAGCTAGACGACGTATTTTTGCAATTTGAACTCATTGAAGAGCACCTTTACGACGAAAAAACAGGCCTCCCCTTACATGGCTGGGACGCATCTAAGAAGCAAAAGTGGGCTGATAAAGAAACAGGTCTTTCTCAACATCACTGGTCACGTTCGCTAGGTTGGTATGCTATGGCAATGGTGGATGTGCTAGAAGTTGTTCCTGCCGAACATCCAAAAACACCGTGGCTAAAAGCGCGCTTTAAAGCGTTTATCGACGCTACGCTTACCTATCAACATAATTCAGGCACCTGGTATCAGGTTACTGACTTGGGAAGCCGTGAAGGAAACTACCTTGAAGCATCAGGTACAGCAATGTTGACCTACGCTATGGCTAAAGGTGCAAGCCTTAAGTTTCTTCCTGATGAATACAAAGCTCACGCAGAAAAAGGGTTTGCTGGACTCCTTGATCAAATGATTTCGGTTAATCCAGATACTAACGTTATCAGCCTTGAGCAAGTTTGCGCTGTTGCTGGTCTTGGTGGAAATCCATATAGAGATGGTTCATTCGACTACTACATGAGTGAGCCAATCAGAGCAAACGACGCGAAAGGTGTAGGCCCATTCATTCTGGCTGCACATTATTTGAATAAGTAAAAAGCGCTAAATTGTAAATAAAAGGGGTATATGATGGTCCGACCTAACTCACCGAATGCCAGACGTCACTTCTTAAAGTCTGGTCTCGCCACCACTGTTGCAGCTTCTGGGATGGCTGTAGGTGTTCCTACATTCCTATCCGGATGTGCAAATGTGACCGAAACGGGAAGGACTCAACGCCAGTGGGACGCCGAAGCAAACCTTATTAAAGGGATGATAAAGCGCCCCACCTTTGCAAAGCGCGAAGCTAATGTTACCGACTTTTTAAATGAAAATGGCAGTGACTTTAAGCAAGCGTTACATGCAGCTATCGACCAAGTCGCACGCCAAGGTGGTGGCAAAGTGGTTGTGCCAAAAGGCGACTGGCTATGCAGCGGCCCAATTCACTTACAGTCGAATATAAACTTGCATATTGAGGCAGGCGCAACAATTCGATTTTCTACCAATCCTGATGATTACAAACCATATGTTTTTACTCGCTGGGAAGGTATGGAGTTAATGGGTTACTCCCCTCTTATTTATGCTTTTGAGCAAAGTAATATCGCAATCACCGGCAAAGGTACGCTTGACGGTAGCGCTGCGAAAGACAACTGGTGGCCATGGAAAGGTAAGTGGAAGGCTTCAACATGGGGTGACGATCCGGTTGAGAACCAAAAATATACCAGAGACACGCTGCAAGAAATGGTAGAAAACGGGACACCCGTTAGTGACCGCGTTTTTGAAAATAATTACCTGCGCCCTCCGTTTATACAACCTTACCGCTGTGAAAATGTACTTATCGAGGGTGTTACCATCCTGCGCTCTCCATTTTGGTTAGTTAACCCTGTGCTTTGCAAGAACGTCACCGTTAACGACGTGTACTGTAAAAGTTTCGGCCCAAATTCGGACGGGTGCGACCCTGAAAGCTGCACGAACGTTCTTATCTCTAACTGTACATTTGATACAGGGGACGATTGCATTGCCATTAAATCTGGACGCAATGCAGACGGCAGAAGGATCAATGTTCCCTGCAGTAATATCGTCATAGAACATTGCGAGATGAAGGCTGGCCATGGCGGTGTTGTAATCGGCAGTGAAATATCCGGCGGTGTAGAGAATCTCTATGCTCAGCATTGCACCATGAGTAGCCCTGATTTAGACCGCGGCATTAGAATTAAAACCAACAGTATTCGGGGTGGCCACCTAAAAAATCTAAACTATCGCAATATCGATATTGGGACGGTGAAAGACGCTGTTGTCGTGAATTTCTTCTACGAAGAAGGTGATGCCGGTAACTTCCCTCCACTACTGGAAGATATCACTATAGAGAACTTGAACGTTGCGTCAGCTAACCGGGCCTTTGTGCTTCGCGGGTATGACCATACGCCTATTTCTGGGTTGACGTTGAATAACATAACGATAAAACGTGCGCTTAAAGATGCCGTTATCGAAAACGTAGCGCATCTTTCAATAAACAATGTGTTTATTAATAGCCAACCATTTAACAAGCACGGGCTGTAGAAGAATAAATACTATGGAATTTAATAAAGCACGTGTCAGTCTTAGTTTAGCCTTTGTGTTGCTGGCAGGTATACTTTTCAGTGGATTAAGCGCGGCAATGCCAGCAACGACGGATGTAGTGGTAGCTAAATCACATGACAGTGACGTAAGTAAGGACGCTTTACCTCATTTTAACTCTGTGTCCCAAGCTGTTACTTATATCGCGTCTCACAAGCCACAAAAAGATAAAGTATGGACCGTCTTTATTAACGAAGGCGTTTATCGAGAGCGTGTCGTCATAAACGTTGATAATGTTCACTTTGTGGGCCAGTCGCAAGAAACAACGACTATCGTTTTCAATCGATATGCAGGTCAACAAGTCGCAGAGAATTCTCAAGAAAAATGGGGAACTCGTCGCACTGCCACTGTGGAGATTTTAGGTGATAATATCACTCTGGAAAATATCACTATCACCAATGATTTTGATTATCCCGGTAACGAGGTCAAAGCAAAAGACGACCCTACTCGATTATCAGGTACGCAGGCAGTAGCGCTTAAAACCGATGTGAACTCAGATCGCACTTACCTTAAAAATGTCGCACTCTGGGGTTACCAAGATACCCTCTATTTAAAAGGTGACCGCGCTCTGATTGAAGGCGGAACAATAGCAGGACATATTGACTTTATTTTTGGTGAGGGCACCGCGTTTTTTGAAAGCGTTTCTATTGTTTCCCGTACACGTTATTCTGGCGGTGATAGCGAAGGACTAACAGGCTACATCACCGCCCCAAGCACTCATTTACAGCGTCCTTATGGGTTAACGTTCAATAACTGTAGGCTTGAAAGAGAACACGGCGTTCCAGATGAAAGCGTGGCACTGGGAAGGCCTTGGCATCCTACAACCACCTTTTCAGATGGCCGATATGCAAACCCTTACGCTGTAGGTAAAACCACGTTTATCAACACCTATATGGCAGGTCATATCATCCAAAAGCGCTGGACTACTATGGGTGGAACTACGCCATCAGGTACAAAGAGACCATTTAATCCCCACACAGAAGCAAGATTTTCCGAGTACCAATCTCATGGAGAAGGTGCACCTAAAGCAGTCTCCTCACCAGCAATAAACTCTCATTTTCTGAATGATAAAAACGCGGCTTTTTACACTAAAGAGGCGGTATTGCGAGGCTGGGTGCCTAATAACATCCCGAACGATATTGAATAGAGCAACATAAGCGTAAGTAATTTGCTCGGCACATTGCGTAACCACTTGGTATCTATTATCTTTTAGTAATCACTGTGCCACTACTACCCTTATGTCTATACGTGTTCGTTATATCGTTGCGTTATTGCTAACCGCTACACTCGTCACTCTTTCTTTTATTGTTCTGTACGAATTAATCAGTGATCAGAAGAAAGATGCTGAAATTATCAATATCGCGGGCCAGCAACGCATGCTTTCACAGCGTATTGCGTTGCTCACCTCTACACCAAACATTTGCGAAGACAGTGAAGAGCAAAGGTATTTGGCGCAATCGTTAGCACGTTTCAAACAAAATCATCAACAGCTTGTGTCACTCGATAACCTTCCCGCCTCTATCTCTAATACTTACTTTAACGAAGGCCAGCTCGACAACAAAGTAAACCGATACATAAAAAGCGCCGATCAAATTTTAGATGCAGCACAGTGTCAGCCCACTACGCTTTTAGATATTCAAGCGCTGACATCGCTATTACAACAGCTTGATTATGTCGTCGCGCGGTTCGAGCAAGACGCCACTGCTAGAGTAGATGTGGTTCTTTCGATTGAAGTTTACTTATGGCTAGCCACACTCGCTCTATTATGTATCGAGGCAGCATTCATCTTTTCCCCTATGGAGCGCACCGTTAAACGGTCATTTGCCAAACTAACGAGCTTGAAAGAGCAAGCGGAAAGTTCGGCTGATGAGGCTCGTAGAGCAAGCAAAGCAAAATCAGAGTTTCTTTCAAGCATGAGTCACGAACTTCGCACACCAATGAACGGCCTGTTTGGCATGATCGAGTTGGCCATAGACAACCCTGACAAAAGCAACATCTACCTTAAAAAAGCCAAAACTGCTGGTAGGCAACTCCTTGTGTTAATCAACGATATTCTCGATATATCAAAAATTGAAGCAGGCAAAATCAAAATTGAACAGGCGCCAGTCGACCTATTACAAGTCTTGGACGATGTGGTGTCGTTACAGCGGGTTTACTGCCAAAGAAAAGGCCTTGAATTTCATTACTTAAAAGACCCTGACTTACCTCACGTCATTAAAGGCGATATCACTCGTATTTCGCAAATTCTGCACAACTTGTTAAGTAATGCAATTAAGTTTACTGAACAAGGTTCTGTCACGTTAAAGGTCACCTATACCAAACGCCCAAATGGCAATTATTTAAGCTTCGATGTTATTGATACCGGCATTGGTATCGAGTCATCAAAGCTTGATAATATCTTTAAGAAATTTGAGCAAGCCGACCAATCCACCACCCGTGAGTACGGAGGTACAGGGCTTGGGTTAAGTATTGCGAAGCAGTTGGCGAAACTCATGCTCGGCGACATCAATGTAACCTCATTTGTAGGTCAAGGAAGTACCTTCAGTTTTACCATGGCAGCGGAAGAATCTCAGCTGCCCGACATTAACGTTGAACCCAGTGCTAATTTGCGCTGTGCGATAGTTGATGATTTACAAACCAGCCGCGAATATTTTGAGCATGTCGTTACCTCCATGTCGATTGTGCCCCAAAGTTATGATAGTGCAAAAGCCTACCTATCAGACAGCCCACTGGCTTTCGACGTTATTATTCTTGATTTGTCTATGCCAGAGATGAGCGGGGTCGATTTGCTAGAACAGTTGAAGGCGATGAACCCAGATAAATTTCCTAAAATCATTCTTATCTCTGCTGAACTGGAACGACTAGAAGATGAAAATGATGTGTCTGAACTTATCTGGCGTACGCATGCTAAGCCCATTAATCGTCGAGAACTTGAGCATGATTTAGGAAGGTTAATTGAGACAAAACCCGTATCTCATAATGATGTTAAAGAAGGCAATAAGAAGAAACGCATACTGCTAGCTGAAGACAACGAAATCAATGCCGAAATCGTGAAGACTATATTGCAGTCAGAAGGCTATAAGTTCCTGCATGTTAAGAACGGAAAAGATGCCGTGGACGTGGGCAAGCGACATCAATTCGACCTTATTTTGATGGACTGCAATATGCCCGTCATGGGAGGAATTGAGGCATCAACAATATTACGCAAAGCATTGGAGGTTGATACACCAATTGTTGCGCTCACTGCAAACGCTTTCGCAGAAGACAAAGAAGAGTGCTTGGCTGCCGGCATGACTGACTTTTTAGCCAAGCCTTTAGACAAAGACACACTACTGGTTTGTATCAAGAAATATATCGGTTAGCTGCATGTACTAACACTCAACAAGGAGCTGTTTGGCAGGCCACTTCCACATTTTATACGGTATAGGGTTCTTGCTCTGCAATGTACCCTGGCGCGATGGCTAAATTGTCGGTATTCGCAAGGCTCTGCTGATTCCTAAGCCAAAGTTGATACTCTCCGGTACGTAAGCTTGCATGTTTTGTACAATCAACATTCCAACGTCTAAGCAGGTATCCCGCCATGGCAGCCCGTACTTCCAATGTAAGCACGCCTTCTTCCATGGCGTAATCAAGCTCTATTGCGGTGGCATATTTAATATTCTTAGGATGCGGCACAATTTCAAGTGAGATAAGTCGCCCCCACTCTTCATCACAATCTATGCATTCATGGGTTTCAGGTTCTGCTTTAACCGTTACCTTACTAATTCGAGTTAGCACAAAATCTCTAAAGCTTTGTGATTTTCTGTCGAATGCGCGAACATGCCAGCGTTGACCGTTGTCAACAATACTGTGAGGCACTAACTCTCTTGCGCCACTGCCGCTTGAAAGCGACGTATAGATTACACTCATCGCCTTTTTGTTCACGATGGCTTGTACCACTTTCGCCACCACAAAAATATCAGGAACATTAAGTGAAGATGCACTTTCAACAGGGAAATGTATGTCACCGATCGCATCAAATCCATCTGATATGTCGTTGGCAAGCTTCACAAGGGTTCGCTTTGCATCGTGTTCAAAAACCGGAATAAAGCTTTCTGTTTGAAAGTAACGTTTTTCCCTTGGATCGTAGACCAAGTTATCAGGGGCGAGCTCTTTGTATAGTGTAAAGTCACGAGAACCAGCCGATAGTCCCACTTCAAAGCGATTTATTAAGTCTTGGCGATGAATAGCCCCTTTAAACAAAAGGCAGAAGTCGATATACGCCAGTCGTTGGCGTTGAGAAAAAGAAATGGTTTCTAACATGGTGCGCACTTATTGTATTTTTATTCAGTGTGGTTTATTTAAAGCCGTATGTAAATAGCAATATGTGTCGTCCTAATATAGGTTGACAGTTATTAGGCCAGCTCTCGAAGCTGGCCTTTTCTATTATGCACTGCGTTAGGCGTTTCCATATCTAATGCTAAG
>NZ_JAKREZ010000042.1:0-27872 GCF_022348345.1 Alteromonas sp. CNT1-28
AGGTAGTAGAGACTTACTTCAGGAGGCTTGCTGTTTTGCTTTTCCCCCGAAGCGGATGCGCATTTTAGGGAAATGAGCGCTCACGTCAACACTTATTTTAAAAAAAGTGTCATATTCGTTTTGAACGCTCAAAATACCAACTATTTCCAGTATTTCAGCTTATTCCTTAACCTGAACTTGCGCCAAAGGTTAAGCGGCTTAGCTTTTATCTTACCTTTATAGTTACTATTAAAGTCATCGACTGCATCTAAAATACGTTCGCAATTATGTCCATCTCTATAGGCTTCATGATAATGGGCAAAGTCATTAACCTCTTTCATTAATGATGCTGGTCGCGTTAATGCAGTTTCAATGGCGTTTTCTACTTCGCTTACTTCTGTGACATTAAGTAAATGTTGTCCGGGGTTTGTATTGCGATAAGTGACAACAGGTTTGTTCATCATCATAAACTCTAAAATTATAGAGCTGCTGTCACACAACATGACATCTGATTGCTGAAAGTCTTCAAGACGCACATTATCGACAAACGTAACGTTACTATATTCATCTGCCAGCGCACGATATCTATCTAATAGTGCTTGATCGTTGAGTTTGGGATGGAATGTTAAACGCCAATTCCATTTCTTTTCTTTCACTAACCTACTAATTGTATCGACAAGTACAGGAGCAGAGGTAATGCCTTTAGAAAAAGTGGTGGCGTAGAGAATAGTGGGAACATCGTTTTCCTTCTTATATGAAGAAAAGTAGTCATCCACTTTAGCCCAACCTGTTTGATACACTTTAAAAAACTGATGCTTTGCTTCAAGCTGCTTAAAATACTCTGTGCTACTTGGCCCCTGAGTACAGTACATATCAAACCACCCGCGAATAGAGAAGTGATCATCTGTAGCGCTAGTCTTCTCCCCCCGCTTGCCAATCGGGTAACCGTGAAATACTGATACCTTTATACCTGGCAAAAAGTGATAGATGATATTTCCACACGCAAATATGGCTAAGGGGTTGTATTCAATAACATCATTAATAGTATGAAGGCGAATTTCATCAGGCTTCAATAGATCGGGACATTCTCCTTCCAAAAACCACGCTACTTCGTCACCTCTAGCCCTAATGGCCTCTTGTAGTGGTCTATAAATAGGATACGCATAGGAAAGGGCAGTGAAAAATACATAGCGCTTGGGCATTACAACGTCTCGATAAATTCTATTAGCAAGCTACATTATCATTTTTCTCCTTGTGATTTACTACCCTCCTCTTCGCGTGTTGCTACCCCAAGATAGTTACCTGTTGCTTAAAGCATTACAGGTAGGCTCTGTAACCACCCTACTAGTACCAACTCATCGGCATTGCTGTTAGAGTTTGCGTAATTCACTTTCTGCGCAATTTATATGAGTGTGTAATGCATAAATCGATTGATAGTTTTAAAGGTGTTTCTCCTACATTAGGAAAGAATGTCTATGTTGATGGCTCGGCAAGAATCGTCGGTGATGTAGTTTTAGAAGATGATGCGAGTATTTGGCCGCTGGTTGCAGCTCGTGGCGACGTGAACAAAATTCGTATTGGTGCCCGTTCTAATATTCAAGATGGCAGTGTTTTACACGTTACCCGTAAATCTGAGAAAAACCCCAACGGCTTCCCACTTATTATTGGTGAGGACGTTACCGTTGGGCATAAGTGTATGCTGCACGGCTGCCAGTTGGGTAATCGAATTCTCGTTGGCATGGGCGCTATTGTAATGGATGGTGTTGTTGTTGAAGACGATGTGTTTATTGGTGCAGGTACATTAGTACCGCCGAACAAAAGGTTAGAAAGCGGATTTCTTTACGTGGGAAACCCCATGCAAAAGAAAAGGCCGCTCAACGACGCCGAAATGGCATTCCTGAAACAATCTGCCGTTAACTATGTTGTATTGAAAGATGAGTACCTTGAAGAAGCGAACTAGTTTCGCTTCTCACCTTGCTCAACGATAGCCCTGACACGTTTTACAATATCTGAAGTATCGGGGCGCTTTTGTGTCCATATGTAGAAAGCTTCAGCCGCTTGCTCAACCAGCATCCCTAACCCATCGATTTGTGTTTTAACACCAAGTTCGGCCGCATCTCTCATAAAGCGCGTGGGTGAGTTTTTATAAACCATGTCGTACACCACTTCACAGTTTTGTAAAACAGCATCATTTAAACGGCACGGCAATTCGTTGCTTAAACTAGCGGCTGTTGAATTAATAATGATATGAGGCGCAACATCTGCGATATCTTCAAGCGCGACCACCTGCACTTTAGCGTTAGAGGCAGCATTTACTACTTCCTCAGCTTTTGCTTTGGTTCTATTTGCAATGGTTAAAGAAACGGCCCCTGCTTTTATTAACGGGGAGATTACGCCACGGGCTGCACCGCCGGCACCAATAAGCAACACGCGCTTACCCTTAATTTCCACACCGCTGTTAAGCAAGTCGTTTACCAGCCCTACACCATCAGTGTTGAATCCCCATATTTCACCGCTGTCACCATTCATCAGCGTATTAACAGCTTGTGCATCTTTGGCTGCTTGGTCATCCACCTTTGCCATATTGAATGCATCAAGCTTAAAAGGCATGGTGACGTTACAACCTACCGCGCCTTCCTGAGCTAAAAACGCGTTGGCGGCATCTACAAAACCATCTACTGGCGCAAGTATCTTTTCATAAGAAATCTTTTCTCCCACTTGTTCAGCAAACATTTGATGGATAGTTGGTGATAAACTCTGTGCAATAGGATTTCCGAATACAGCGAATTTTTTCATGGGAATACGAGACTTATTTAATATAAAGAAGAAAAGCGATAATCGTGCTTCGCAGAGTACACCATATGAACGTATAGGTGGAGAGGAGAAAGTACGGGAATTAGCAAATACGTTTTACGACATAATGGAAACCGATCCACTAGCCAATGAACTGCTAGCTATTCACCCCCAGCCATTAGACAGAATTCGCCACGTGTTCTTTCTCTATTTAAGTTTATGGCTTGGTGGTCCTGATGATTATCAACAGCAGTATGGCCACCCGCGTCTGCGTGCACGCCACCTACCTTATACCGTAACACCAGAGTTAAAAGCTCAGTGGATGTATTGCATGCGAAAAGCCATGTTTAAAACGGTTGAAGATATCGCCTTAGCTCAACAGATAATAGACGCACTTGATCAGCTCGCCAATCACATGGTGAATACGAAATAAAAAAGCGCGTTGAAAGGCTTAACCTTTTAACGCGCAACTCCCCTGTTACTGTCTACGCTCTTTATGGCGCATAAAGTAGTGCAATTGTGAAAGCCTCATAGTTAATAAGGCGTGAGACTAATAATTAGAATGTGTAACCCACCGATAAGGTATACACCCAAGGATCTATTTCAATATCACTTACCTTTCCAGCAGCATCACCCACTTTGAAGGTTGCTTCGGTATCTATATCAATGAATCGAACCGATGCATTAACATGCCATTTGGTATCAATTTGGTAATCCATTCCCACCTGTGCTGACAAGCCAAATGAATTATCAAGCGAAAGGTCGCTTAAGCCAGCTGTTTCATTCGCACCTGTAAACTCTTCATCAAATATAAAGGTATAGTTGATACCTGCACCAATGTACGGCTGAAACGCAGAGCTGGCATCATTAAAATAGTAGTTTGCGGTAAGCGTAGGAGGAAGATGCGTGACTTCACCAAGCTGGTTACCCGTCCCTAACGGATCAGCAACAGAAAAATTAACGTCGTGCTTAAACGGCGTTGCGGCAAGCAGCTCAATATTAATGTTGTCAGTAATAAAGTACGCTACATTTAAACCTAGCTGAGTATCGTTATCGATATTAAGGGCAACGCCAAGATCAGTTCCACCCGCGACGATGTTAGAAGTAGATTCGTCAGGAGCAACGGTAGTAAGACCGCCACGAACAATCCAGTCGCCCTGCTGGTGAGCGCTAGCTAAAGGTGAGAGTGCAGCAAGAGTAAGGCAAAGTGCAGATGCAGATAAAAAGTGTTTGCGCATGATATGTCTCATTTGTGGTTAACTAAGATAGGGCTACTTTACGCCTGTGGTTATGAGAAACATTGATCCAGCGCAAGCTTGATAACTCACTGAAACACTGAAGATATTCGACCTTGATATAGATCAAAAAAAACGCCGCATTAACGTTAATGCGGCGTTTTTTAGTCATTAAAGGTGAAAGCTGCTATCGGCGGTCCGCTTAAGGATTTAAGCGCAGCCTTATTTAATAATTAATCACCAATCAGTAGGTTTTAACCAGTCTGTCAGCTTGGCTTCGGCGCTACCCGGTGCAGGTGTATAACAATACTCCCAGCGCGCTAGCGGCGGCATCGACATTAAGATAGATTCGGTGCGCCCGCCGGTTTGCAGTCCAAATAAAGTGCCTCGGTCGAATACAAGGTTAAACTCAACGTAGCGGCCCCGGCGATAAAGTTGGAAATCACGCTCTCTTTCGCCGAAATCGGTTTGCTTACGGCGCTCAACAATAGGAACGTAAGCATCGATGAAGCCATTACCAACAGCCTGCATAAATGCAAATGACTGTTCAAAGCCCCATTCATTCAGGTCGTCGAAGAATAAACCGCCCACTCCGCGAGTTTCATTGCGATGCTTTAAGTAAAAGTAGTCGTCGCACCACTTTTTATACTTAGGGTAGACATCATCGCCAAACGGCTTACATAATTTTTTAGCGGTATCATGCCAGTGTACAACGTCATCTTTAAACGGATAAAATGGCGTCAAGTCGAAGCCGCCGCCAAACCACCAGATAGGTGCTTCACCCTCTTTTTCTGCAATGAAAAAGCGAACATTAGCATGTGACGTTGGGATATAAGGGTTATGTGGATGAATAACGAGTGATACACCCATTGCTTGAAAGTTTCTTCCCGCAAGCTCAGGCCGATTAGCCGTTGCTGAAGCCGGCATTTGACTGCCAAACACATGAGAAAAGTTAACGCCGCCTTGTTCAATCACCGCGCCATTTTTTAGTACTCGAGAACGGCCACCGCCACCTTCTTCTCGCTGCCAGCTGTCTTCAACAAACTGGCCCTTACCATCGGCAAGTTCAAGGGTTTGGCAAATGGTGTCTTGCAGCCCTAGTAAATAGCTTTTTACTTGTTCTATTACTTCAGCGGCATTTTTACCGTCCAGTAATTCTGCTGATGTCATGCTCTTATTACCTCTGCTGTGTCACCATCGCGAATGGTACTGGGTTTAGTTGCACCGCCTACTTCCCCTTCGACATAGAAAACGGAATCAGCGAATACGGCTTTTGCTTCTTCAGTGGTGGTGGCTGGCGGTTGGCCGGTCAGGTTAGCGCTTGTAGAAACTAACGGTTTACCTAACTTGTTGCACAATTCCACTACTACAGGGTGACTAGTTACGCGCACCGCTATTTTACTGTGCTTGCCGGTTAACCAAACTGGCGCAGATGACGACTTAGGTAATAGCCAAGTATTAGGGCCTGGCCAGCTCGAAAAAATATCGGTGCGTCTGTCAGGGCGAATGGCGTTATCGTTAACATAAGGCAGTAGCTGACTGTAGTTTGCAGCAATCAAGATCACGCCCTTTTCTACCGGTCGCTGTTTTATCTCTAACAGCGCATTTACAGCGGCTTCATTGTCGGGGTCACATCCGATGCCCATCACCGCTTCGGTTGGATAAACGATTAAACTGCCAGCTTGGAATGCGGCAACAACAGGGTCTACTTCAGGTGAGTTAGCCTCAACGGGGGTAAACGTGTTTACGTTCCCATTTTGGATATCAGACATGGTTTTAATCTCTACGTATAGTTCTTCGTATAGTTGTTCGTATAATTACTTTTTAAAGCCACAACTAGGCTGAGGACACTGTAACTGCCCCTTTTTGTCTATCAATACTCCCCAACCGCAGTCTGGGCAGCTTTCATTAACCGGCGTGAAATTTAGCACATATCGACATTGTGGATAATGGTTGCACGCAAAAAACTGTTTGCCGTATTTGTTAGTACGCGAGATTAGATGCCCTTTCTTACACTTTGGACAATCCACCAAAGTATCTTCTTTTTCTTTAATGGGCTCTATGTGATGGCATGAAGGAAAATTGGTACAGCCGATAAACATGCCAAACCGCCCTTTCTTTATGGCTAAGTCGGATGCGCATTCAGGGCAGGCTACACCGTCTAAGGTTTTCAGTATGGTGGTTTGTTTATCGTGAAGTGGCTTACTAAAGCTACATTCCGGATAGCCCGTACACCCGATAAAAGGGCCGGATTTACTGTTCTTTATATGAAGAGGTTTACCGCACTCGGGGCAATCTCCGAAATTATCATCGAGAGCATGCTCGTGCGCTGAAAAGAGTGAATGGTCTATTTTAGACATGTATTGGACGTTAAGGCCTTAAACGCGCTGTAATTTCACAGCGCATTTTTAAGTAAAGATTCAAATACCAGTGACTACAACTGCATTAATGCAGAACACCATCTGGCTCTTCGAACAAAAGATCTTCCATTTGTGCGTAGGCTTTCTCTTTGCCAGGTACGTTGAATAGTACCATTAGCACAACCCACTTCAGGTCTTCCAAGCAAAATTCATTGGAATCGATTTCCATAACGCGATCTATAACCATTTCGCGTGTGGAGGCATCCAACACATTAACCTGTTCTAAGAACATAAGAAAACCGCGACATTCCACATCTAAACGCATTTGTTCTTCATGCGTGTAAATACGGCTTAAGCTAGTGCTAATACCTTTGCAAAAGTACGGTTTGATGTCCGTCTCTTGCAGTGCCGCTAACTTTTCTAACCATGCGAGGGCTTTATAAATCTCATCGTGATGAAATCCTGCGCGCACAAGCTCTTCCGTTAACTCGTCTTGGTCAACACGAATTTCCGTTTCACTGTGAATGAAGTTTTCAAACAGATACATGAGGATATCGAACATATTATTTTCCCCTCAATTTAACGTAACCACCAGGGACAGCGGCCACTAAACCACGCAACTCATATTCTAATAATGATGCCATTGCTTGCGATACAGATATGGCATTGCGCTGGGCTATGACATCAATAGCGGTGATGTCATAATCCACACTAGCTAATAATTTATCGGTTGCCAAGCTATTCGCTGTACTTTTTTCGTTTTGCTCGTCAACATTCAAGCCTAGTTGTTCAGGCTGAACGCCAACTTCATCTAGAATATCGCTTATATTTGTTACTAATTTGGCGCCCTGTTGGATTAACCAGTGGCAACCTTCAGCGTAAGCGTTAGCGATATTGCCTGGCACAGCGAATACTTCTCGCCCCATATCTGCGGCCAAATTCGCAGTTATCAAGGTGCCACTCTTAATTTTTGCCTCTACCACTAAGGTTCCAAGGGATAACGCTGCGATAATTCGATTTCGCCTTGGAAAATGCCAAGGCTTAGGTCCCTGCCCCGGAAAAAACTCTGTAACGGTGACACCTCCGTCATTGTTGATAGCTTCATAGAGCTTACTATTTTTAGCCGGATATACCTTTTCAGGTCCCGTACCCATTACCGCAATGGTTCCGGTGCTACCAGACAGGGCGCCTTGGTGTGCGGCGCTATCAATGCCCATGGCAAGGCCGCTCGTCACTACAACTCCGCTACTAGATAACCCATAAGCAATGTCGGTTGCGGTACGCTTACCCTGAAGGCTGGCCCTTCTGCTTCCCACTATAGCAATCTGTGGTTTTTGAAATAGCGCTTTGTTTCCCGTGGCAAATAGCGCGAGGGGCGGACTATCCAATTGCTTAAGTAATTCTGGATAGTGAGGCGATGACAACGGCACGATGTGTCTATTGTCGCTCGCTTGCAGCCAGTTTATTGCTGCATCAATAAGAGGCGGTGAAATGTTGTTGGTGAGTTGTTTAACCTCGTTAGGCAGCGAAGACGTGTTGCTGCCTAGATCGACAGTAGAAAGTTGATATTTTTCGAGAGCCTGTAGCCATAGTTTAGGTGAAACACGCTGAGCGGAAGCCAGCGCTATCCATGCTAATGTTTCGCTGTCTAACTGAGAAGATTGTGGTGCCATTATCGCTCCTAATGCGAGCGACAATGAACCATGCAACGTTTAAGGCTTGGCGACAATGAAGCCGCGCTTTATCCCCTTATTCGCTCGCGTAATTAATCCGTAACTTGCCGCATCAAATGTTTTAAACACAACAACTTCACCTACTTTAAGCGCGGGTTGCGATACTGTATCGATAAACCACTCACCACCAGTGTTAGCGCCGGGTTCATCTACATAGCGTGGACTTTCTTCGTCAATAATGGCTGGACCTTGTGAGTAAAGCCCCAGGACCGTACCTGGCGCTACTTCCATACTGCCTAAATCAAGAATGACAACGTCGTATTTGCCAAGTAAATCGTGATCATGCAAATCTCCAACTATTGCGCCTCGCTGCGAAGTAGCCGGAACAAGTTCAAAGCCTTCAGGATGTTCAAATCCACCCGCCATTAACTTATCACCGCGCTTAGCTTCTTGGTTCGCATCGTCGATGAAAAGCAACATCGTGTTGCTACCTTCATCTTTTTCCACTAGTGAAGCTGTTGAAACATGGGTAACTTGAATACCAAGGATTTCCCCATCAAGATTTCTAATCGTAGCGTGCTTTCTTACTACTCTGTACTGATCGTCGGTACTGAATTGTTGCTGGCTTAACACAAAATCATCAGACGCAAACCTTACGTTTCCATCCTGATTACCCAGCAATTTAGGTAGCGAAGCATAGCTTTCCTCGTCTAGCAGCATATGTTGTCTAATGAATGGAGAGATAGTTGTCCACGACAACACATCAACAGGCTTCGGTTTTACTCGCTTATCGGTAGCCGGAGAAAGCTTATAGGAAGGCTTGTCGCGCTTTACACTTAATACAGGCTGCCCATCAACATACCCAACGACGATAACATCGCCCGGGTAAATAAGGTGTGGATTGTCGATTTGGGTGTTGGTTCGCCATAATTCAGGCCAGAGCCAAGGCTCATTGAGAAAAACGTTAGCGATTGCCCATAGCGTGTCCCCACGCTTTACTGTGTAGGTTTCTGGCGCGCTCTCTTTTAGCTGCAGCGCAAAGGTAGGCAAAGAAAGCAGTACACCTAAGATAAACAATGCTGCACGACGCGCGTAAATCAATCGCTTTTTCAAATTAACCACCTGCAAATTATTCACTGTCACTCATTGTTGATTTTTCAGACAATAGCACTATATCGGCATAACTAGGTATTCTAATAGGGTTTCGGTAAAAAACTGCACGAAACAGCCCGATATACGTTAGAATAGTAACTTAATAAGCACTGTAAAGTGTGCTGGCAATTAGATCGTATATGAATTTATACAGCGAAAAGGTGAAGTAAGCGAGAAATGGCAATTTTAGACGTATTAAGTTTTCCTGATGAACGTCTTCGCACGGTAGCTAAGCCGGTTGAAGAGGTTAACGACGAAATTAAACAATTGGTATCGGACATGTTCGAAACCATGAAAGACGAGAACGGTATTGGCCTTGCTGCAACGCAAGTTAACCGCCACGTTCAAGTTGTTGTAATGGACGTATCGGAAGATCAAAACGAGCCACGCGTATTTATTAACCCTGAAATCATTCGTAAAGATGGCTCCACGATTAGCGAAGAAGGCTGTTTATCAGTGCCGGGTAATTACGCGAAAGTTGAGCGCGCCGAATCAATTACCGTAAAAGCGCTAGATCAGAATGGCGAAAGCTTTGAGTTGGATGCAGAAGGTTTGTTAGCGATTTGTATTCAGCACGAGCTGGATCATCTAAAAGGCAAATTGTTTATTGATTACCTTTCACCGCTTAAGCGCCAACGTATTCGTAAAAAGCTTGAGAAAGAAGCGCGTCTTGCTGCAAAAGCCTAAGGAATAACGTGACAACTCCATTGAAAGTGATTTTTGCCGGTACTCCGGATTTTGCAGCTAAACATCTATCAGCGTTACTCGAGAGCGAGCACGAAGTCATTGCTGTTTACACTCAGCCTGATAGACCCGCAGGGCGAGG
This sequence comes from Alteromonas sp. CNT1-28, assembly GCF_022348345.1. Taxonomy (NCBI): domain Bacteria; kingdom Pseudomonadati; phylum Pseudomonadota; class Gammaproteobacteria; order Alteromonadales; family Alteromonadaceae; genus Alteromonas; species Alteromonas sp. CNT1-28. Next base: position 10,019 of record NZ_JAKREZ010000042.1, read on the forward strand.
TAAAAAGCTTACCGCCAGTCCGGTTAAAGTATTAGCAGAAGAAAACGCCATTCCAGTTTACCAGCCTCAGTCGCTTAAAGCTCAAGACGCTCAGGAAGAATTAGCCTCGCTCAATGCCGATTTAATGGTAGTTGTTGCTTACGGACTGATACTGCCTACCGCGGTGTTAAATGCACCTAAGCTAGGGTGCATTAACGTGCACGGCTCTATTCTGCCCAAGTGGCGAGGCGCGGCACCAATACAGCGTTCAATCTGGGCGGGTGACGCTGAGACCGGCGTAACCATAATGCAAATGGACGAAGGTTTAGATACGGGTGACATGCTTCACATAGCAACATTACCTATTACCTCTGAAGATACCAGCGCCACCTTATATGAAAAGCTAGCAGAGCTAGGACCACAAGCGTTGGTTGAGGTCGTTAATGAGTTTGATCGTTACACGCCCACCAAACAAGACGACTCTCAAGCGACCTACGCGAAAAAGCTATCAAAAGAAGAAGCCCTTATCAATTGGGCAGATGATGCTGAGCAAATAGAGCGAAATATCCGCGCCTTCAATCCTTGGCCTGTAGCGTGGATGCAGGTCGAAGATCAGAACGTTAAAGTATGGTCTGCCAGCGTTGTTCCTTTAAGTAAAGGTGCCACGCCAGGTACGGTAATCAGTGCTAATAAAGAGGGCATTACTATCGCTACGGGGCGCGATGCGCTTTGCATTACATCTCTTCAAATTCCTGGCAAAAAGGCGCTTCCAGCGTCAGACGTTATCAATGCTCGCCAAACGTGGTTTGAAGTGGGCCGTTGTCTGACACAAGCGGACTAAACGTGAAACCATTACCCCTTCCCAAACAAAAAAACCTGCGTGCAGATTGTGCGTGGGTCATCTATCAAATTTTAGAGCAAGGCAAGTCATCGCGTGAGTGCTTAGAACGCGTTCAGCGCAGACACAACGCCAAAGATAACGCATGGATTCAAGAGATGTCACTAGGGGTAATGCGTCGCCTTCCCCTTTTACAGCACTGGCTGCGCTCTTTGTTAGATAGGCCTCTAAAAGGCAACAAGAAAGTCATAGAACATCTTATTCTTCTTGGTTTGTACCAGCTTAATTTTTCCCGCGTTAGCAACCACGCAGCCGTTGGCGAAACCGTCGCCGCAGCATCTTATTTAAATGCCGCAGGGTTAAAAGGGTTAGTTAATGCGGTACTGCGTAATTTTCAGCGAGAGAACCTTGCAGACAAACCTGTAGACGACGCAATCATAAACAGCGGCTTGCCAAAGTGGTTGTTTAAGGCAATAGAGAACGCCTATGGTGACGACGCCGAGCAGGTTCGTAACGAAACGAATGCCATGGCCCCCATTTGGCTTCGTGTAAATAAGTTGCAAACATCGTTGGCAGCATTTACTCAGGCGTTAAATAAAGCAGGGGTTGAATATACCCTTAGCGCAGACCATGCTGATGCCGTAATTCTGACTAAGCGAGAAGACATTACTGCCCTGCCTGGTTTTGAAAAAGGTCACTTTGCGGTACAAGATGGGGCAGCGCAATTAGCTGCGCATTACCTAGAGCCTCAAGCGAACGAACGCATTCTAGACTGTTGCGCCGCACCAGGCGGAAAAACAGGGCACATTGTTGAGTCTGCACCTGATACACAGTACGTATTAGCGCTTGATGCTGATGCTACACGCCTAAAACGGGTAGAAGAAAACATGACTCGCCTTAAGCACACTGTCGATATCAAGCAAGGTGATGCAGCTAATCCTGATACCTGGTGGGACGGAAAGCCCTTCGACAGAATATTACTGGATGCCCCCTGCTCTGCTACCGGCGTGATTCGACGTCACCCAGATATTCGCTGGCTTCGAAAAGCCAATGACATCGACAATTTAGCACAGCTTCAACGGCGCATATTAGAAACATTGTGGGGTCTATTAAAGCCAGGCGGCACGCTGCTTTATGCGACATGTTCTATTTTGCCAAAAGAGAACATCGCGCAAATACAGCAGTTTCTCGCCGACACTCCAGATGCCTCGTTATCGCCCATAGTGAAAACAGAAACCGTTGATAAACCCGGGCGCCAGATAACGCCAGGAGAGCAACAAATGGATGGTTTCTATTATGCGAGGCTGGTAAAGTCAGTAGACTGAGTTCAATAGTTGTGCAACGTCACTCAGTTAAGACTTGCACGAATATGAAGGCAAAATAATAACGATGAAGATCATCATTTTAGGGGCCGGCCAAGTAGGCGGAACACTTGCTGAAAACTTAGTGGGTGAGAATAACGAAATAACGGTTATTGACTCTGACCCCACTATATTACGCGCACTTCAAGACCGTCTTGATTTACAAGTAGTAACAGGCGTGGGATCACACCCTGACGTGTTGCGTAAGGCCGGTGCGGAAGATGCAGATATGCTGATTGCCGTAACCAATAGTGATGAAAGCAATATGTTGGCCTGTCAGGTGGCCTACAGCCTATTTAAAACCCCCACTAAAATCGCTCGCGTACGCTCTGAACAGTACATCATTTACCAAGAGCAGCTATATAAGCAGCAAGACATTCCCGTTGACCACATTATCGCTCCTGAGCAGTTGGTAACTAAGGCCATCAAACGTCTTATCGACTACCCGGGTGCACTTCAGGTGGTTGAGTTTGCTGAAGGCAAAGCCAGCCTTGTTGCGGTTAAAGCCTATTACGGTGGCTTACTGGTAGGCCACGCGTTATCTGCGCTTAAAGACCACATGCCTAACGTTGAAACTCGGGTTGCTGCCATTTACCGACGCGGCCGCCCTATTCGCCCGTTAGGTACCACGGTTATTGAGGCCGATGATGAAGTGTTCTTTATTGCCGCTACCAAGCACATTCGCGCAGTAATGAGTGAGCTTCAAAAGCTCGAATCAAGCTACAAACGAATTATGATAGCCGGTGGTGGCTTGATTGGTGCAGGCCTAGCGAAAAAGTTAGAGCACAATCATAACGTTAAGCTTATTGAATACAGCCCAGAAAGGGCCAAATATTTATCTGCGAACTTAGATAAAACCATTGTATTTAGCGGTGACGCGTCTGACCCTGAATTGCTAAGTGAAGAAAACATCGAGCAAGTTGACGCTTTTATAGCCGTTACCAACGACGATGAAGCGAATATCATGTCGGCCATGCTGGCAAAGCGTATGGGTGCACAAAAAGCCATGGTGCTTATCCAGCGAAGTGCTTATGTGGACTTGGTGCAAGGCGGTGAGATAGATATCGCGTTTTCACCTCAACAAGCCACTATCTCGGCGCTACTGACTCACGTACGTCGAGGTGACATTGTAAACGTGTACTCATTACGACGAGGTGCTGCCGAGGCTATTGAAGCGATAGCGCACGGTGATGAAAATACCTCTAAGGTGGTTGGCAAACAAATAGGCGATATTAAACTACCGCCAGGTACTACAATTGGGGCTATTGTTCGAGACGATCAGGTGATTATCGCTCACAGCGATACCAAGATTGAAGCAAACGACCATGTAATTTTGTTCTTGGTTGATAAGAAGTACATCAACGACGTGGAAAAGCTGTTCCAACCCAGCGCATTTTTCTTTGGCTAGCGCTTTTGCAAAGCGTTATAGGTGCCGCGAGATTAAAAGTTGAAGACATAAAAATAAAGGGCGATATTTATCGCCCTTTATTTTTAGCTCGTATCAAAATTATCGGTTTATTTGTTAACTGCGCCAGAAGGTAGGTGAGAACAAAACCAGCAATGAGAAGACCTCTAGTCGACCAAACACCATGGCAATCACCAGTATCCACTTGCCTGCGTCAGTAACATCAGCATAGTTGGCCGCTACGCTGCCCAACCCCGGACCTAAGTTATTCAGCATGGCCGCAGTAGCGGTAAAGGCGCTTAGGTTATCTAAACCCGTGGCAATCAAGCCTATCATAATGATAACAAACACCACTGCATAAGCTGAAAAGAACCCCCATACGGCCTCTACTACTCTGTCAGGCATGGCACGGTCGCCAAACTTAACGCTGTATACCGCTTTCGGGTGAATTAGCCTATCAACCTCACGCTTGCCTTGTAGAAACAGTAAGCACACGCGTACTACTTTTAGGCCCCCACCTGTAGAACTTGCGCACCCGCCGATAAAGCTTGAAAAAATAAGCATAATAGGGAGGAATGCCGGCCAGACTGAAAAATCAGTGGTTGCAAACCCTGCAGTGGTACTAATAGATACCGCTTGGATCATAGCTTGGTCTAAAGCCTGCTCTGCCGAGCTATAGTAGCCTGATAGCGTAAGTACTAGGAAACAAATCCCGATGAGTGAGGCTTGAATGATAAAGAACGCCTTAAACTCTGGATCGTTAAAATAGCCTTTAACCGAACGAGAGCTCACCGCCGCATAGTGTAATGAGAAGTTTAACGCAGCAATAAGCAAAAACACGGAACACACCACGTTTACCATAGGACTATTAAAATAGCCTAAGCTGGCGTCGTGGTTCGAAAAACCACCAATAGCAACCGTTGAGAAAGAATGGCAAATCGCATCAAAAACATTCATTCCCGCAAGCCAGTATGCACCGGCACATGCAATGGTTATAGATAGGTAGATGTACCACAAATGCTTTGCCGTATCGGCAATACGCGGAGTCATTTTATTATCTTTAACTGGGCCAGGAGTTTCTGCCCGATAAAGCTGCATGCCACCGACTCCAAGGATAGGTAAAATGGCAACTGCGAGTACGATGATACCCATGCCGCCTAACCACTGAAGTTGTTGACGGTAAAACTGTACTGAATGAGGAAGAAAATCTATCCCCTCGATAACCGTAGCTCCAGTTGTAGTCAGGCCAGAAAATGACTCAAAGAAAGCATCGGTTACCGTCATGCTTGGTTGCTCTAGCAAGATAAGTGGAATTGCCCCCACGCTTGCTAGTACTGACCAAAACAGCGCAACAATCAGAAACCCTTCTCGTGCTCTTAAGTCATTTTTCTGCTGACGGTTGGGGTACCACAATGCCATACCGCCGATGACACAAAATATAAATGCGAGGATAAAAGGCAGGCCACTGCCATCTTGATAAATCAACGACACGATAGCGGGAGGGATCATGGTTACGCTAAAAAGCGCAATTAATAACCCAAGTATTCGTATGATGGCACGGTAGTGCATTGTTTGTTATGCCTTTATTTTTATAGTGCGCATAAGGACTACTGAGCCCTAGTTACAATGTGCTTTTTGATATGGTTTCAAAAAGCGAATCTATCTACGTGAAACAAGGTAGATGAAATCCTATACGTTACGCATAGGGTTTTGATTATAGGACTATAATGAACAGGGGGAAACCTTTGTCTCCCCACTACATTAGGCTAATTACACATAAAGGCACCTGATCTTTTCACTAGGAAAAAACCAACCACTTCTATTTTTTTAGTTTTCTATTTCATAGCAAGCACGGTTTTGACCATCTTAGTAATACTCGCATTGGCTTCACTAATGCTTTGCGCCAGCATATACGCAGGTGTAGTAACAAGCTTTGCGTCATTATCAACAACCACCTCATCAACTGGGCACTCTACATGCGTTGCTCCTAAGGCATTCAACCCACCAGCCGTGGCTTCGTCACTGCCAATGGTCAGTTTAGTTTTGTTGCCATACACTTTTGCTGCTAGCGCAGGTGCAATACACGCGTACGCTGCGGGCTTTTTAGCTTGTGCGAAGGCTTTGCACACTGTCAGCACCTCTTCGTTAAAGGTACAATTTTCACCGTCTACAGCAAACGTGCACAGGTTCTTCGCAGCGCCAAAGCCACCAGGTAGAATAAGTGTGTCAAAAGCAGTTACGTCGCACTCAGTCACAGGTTTTATATCACCTCGGGCAATACGGGCCGATTCTACTAACACATTTCGTGCTTCACCTTCTGATACCTCACCGGTTAAGTGATTGACTACATGCAGTTGGTTTACATCTGGAGCAAAACACTGGTAAGACGCGCCTTCTTGCTCAATGGCTAAAAGTGTCAATACCGCTTCGTGTAACTCAGCCCCGTCAAACACACCACTACCACTTAAAATAACGGCTACTTGTTTCATATTGTCCTCCTAGACGCTATGCCATCTACTTATTCAAAATTTGGCTATTAAACACACAACTGTTCAAAAAAAGTTCTTAATAATACGTGTATACATTGTTAATGGTTATGCTACATTACTTGACCAACTTGGTTAAACCAAAAATAAACGTACACCAAGTTATCCACATAAAATGGAATGGTAAGTAGCAGGTACGCTGTTTTCACACCTAAGTCTCATTCCCTTATTTTTCTTGATTTGAAAGGTGATCTTTAACTTGACAAAGATCATCCGGATCATTGTGCCCAAAATTTTAGATCACAAAGTTATCCACAGGCGAAATGCGATCCGCTATCGACCTTAATGTTCCTTCATGATATGGCGATCTGCCCTAGCCTGTGGCATCCTTGCGCTCATATTCTCTATTGGAAAATCGCCATCTATGCCTGATTCTAAAAAGCCTCCATTTATTCTTGTCGATGGATCGTCATATCTTTTTCGTGCCTTTCACGGTTTACCACCATTAACCAACTCAAAAGGCCAAGACACCGGTGCTATTTATGGTGTTGTGAACATGCTTAAAAGCTTGATCAAACAATACAACCCGACGCATATGGCGGTGATTTTTGATGCTAAAGGCAAGACCTTTCGCGATGACATCTATAAAGAGTACAAAGCGAACCGTCCTCCGATGCCGGATGAGCTAAGAAGCCAAATCGAACCGTTGCACGCCATCATTAAGGCAATGGGTTTACCTGTTATTGTTGAATCGGGTGTAGAAGCTGATGACGTGATTGGCACGTTAGCCAAACACGCCACAGAAAAAGGTATTGATACCCTTATCAGCACCGGCGATAAAGACATGGCGCAGCTAGTAAATGAACATGTCACCTTAATCAACACCATGACAAACCAACTGATGGATGTCGAAGGTGTAAATACGAAGTTTGGTATTCCACCGGAGCTTGTGATCGACTTCCTTGCGCTTAAGGGCGATAAAGTCGATAACATCCCAGGTGTACCTGGTGTAGGTGATAAAAGTGCTCAAGCCTTGTTAAACGGTATTGGCGGTATCGACGACATATATAAGAACCTGGATAAAATTGCAGATCTGTCGTTTAGAGGCAGTAAGTCGATGGCGGCTAAAATGCAGGAATACGAAGAGCAAGCTCGGCTTTCTTATACCCTAGCTACTATCAGTATCGATCTTGACCTTGACTACGACGTTGAGACGTTAATGCCGTGTCAGGCCGATAACGAACAACTTCGCGATCTGTTTGCCGAATACGAGTTCAAACGCTGGCACGCGGAAGTAAGCGCGCTTGTAGCCGGCGGAGATACCTCTAGTGCCGACGCAAACGCCAACGAGGAAAAGAGCGATAGCGCAGAAGAGAGCGAACAAAGTGAATCGGTAGAGATAGATAAGTCGAAGTATGAGACCGTGCTTGATGAGGCGCGTTTTAACGCTTGGGTAGCGAAGCTAGAAAAAGCCGAACTCATCGCTTTTGATACCGAGACAACCAGCCTTAACTACATGGATGCGGAGTTAGTTGGTGTTTCATTTTGTATAGAGGAAGGTGAAGCTGCTTATGTGCCTGTTGCTCACGATTATCCAGATGCACCCGCCCAGCTATCACGGGAATTTGTATTAGACGCACTAAAGCCTATTTTAGAATCGGACACCGTGATCAAAGTAGGCCAACACATAAAATACGACAAAAATGTGTTAGCGAACTATGACATTACCTTAAACGGCATTGGCTTTGACACCATGCTTGAGAGCTATGTACTAAACAGTACTGCGCAGCGCCATGATATGGACTCACTTGCCCTAGCCTACCTTGGTCATAAAACTATTCACTTTGAAGAGATTGCGGGTAAAGGCGCAAAACAGCTAACGTTTAATCAAATTAGCCTTGAAGAAGCTGGGCCTTATGCCGCAGAAGATGCTGACATTACGCTTCGCTTACACAACGCTATTTGGACTAAGTTGAAAGAAATTCCTGAGCTTAAAAATCTATTGATTGATGTTGAGGTTCCCCTAGCCTGCGTACTTTCTCGTATGGAACAGGAAGGTGTATTGATAGACAGCCAAAGACTGCGTCAGCAAAGCCAAGATCTTGCCACACGGATTGCCGAACTTGAAAGTGAAGTACATGAGGAAGCTGGCGAGCCATTCAACTTAGGTTCTACTAAGCAGCTTCAACATGTCTTGTTCGAAAAAATGTCGTTACCGATCATAAAGAAAACGCCTAAAGGAGCGCCGTCTACTTCTGAGGACGTATTGCAAGAACTTGCGCTTGAGTACCCGTTGCCGAAGAAGATCATGGAATACCGTGGCCTAACCAAGCTAAAGAATACCTACACGGATAAACTTCCTAAGATGATCAATCATCGTACGGGTCGAGTGCATACTTCTTATCACCAAGCAGTAACCGCCACGGGACGACTCTCTTCCACCGATCCTAACTTACAGAACATCCCTATCCGAAATGAGGAAGGTCGCCGCGTACGTCAGGCATTTGTACCAAGAGAAGGAAATAAGTTCGTCGCAGCCGACTACTCACAAATTGAGCTGCGCATTATGGCGCACCTTTCTGGCGATAAAGGTCTGTTAGATGCCTTTGCGCATGGTAAAGATATTCATAAAGCAACCGCAGCGGAAGTTTTTGGTGTGCCACTTGATGAAGTAACCACTGAACAGCGTCGCAGTGCAAAAGCGATTAACTTTGGCTTAATTTACGGTATGAGTGCCTTTGGGTTGTCGAAGCAACTTAATATTCCACGTAATGAAGCACAAAAATATATGGATCTTTACTTCGAGCGCTACCCAGGCGTGCTTGAGTACATGGATTCAACACGTGAGAGCGCGAAAGAAAAAGGTTATGTAGAAACCGTATTTGGTCGCAGACTTTATTTGCCTGATATTAAAGCCAGTAATGGTGCACGTAGAAAAGGCGCAGAGCGCGCAGCGATAAACGCGCCTATGCAAGGCACAGCGGCAGACATTATTAAGATGGCAATGATCAAAGTTGATGACTGGATTAGGAAAAATGCATCTGATGATGTGACAATGATGATGCAGGTGCACGATGAATTGGTTTTTGAGATAAAAGAAGACAAAGTGGAAACCTATGTCTCTACTATTACTGCTCTTATGGAAAGCGCAGCTACGCTAAATGTTCCGCTGGTTGTTGAGGCAGGTGTGGGCGAAAACTGGGATGAAGCGCACTAGTTTGGTAATTAGATTACAGTTTTCACATTAAAAGGCGCGTTATATTCATTAAATTTGGTAATTTAATTACATAACACCCTTGCCTTTTCTGTGCTTTGTTGTAATATTACACATGTAGGGTACAGAGGTGAGAAAGCTGTTTTCAAACCTTTGCTTTAACCCCGACAGTTTTGTCGGGGTTTTTTTATATCTGCGGAAAATAAATAATATAAAGATATCAATAACTTAGAAATCAAAGCGAATTTTATTTTAATTTTTCTGAACTTCTCTATTTATCACGACTCTATATCTACGGTTTTTATGTGTTTTCTCTCAGTTTACGCCTCGCTCTATGCGGGGCGTTCTTTTTTCTAACACCCCATCATACCTATCCATCGGGCACGTCAGATCAGCACAAACGGTAAGGGTAAATTGCGCTACTGTACTTCGCTATCAGACTCTTCTGTTTCGTCTTGTTTATCTAAGCCAAACCACGTATCCAAAATACGCTCTAATTCGGGTAACCCGTGCTTATTTAATGACGAGAAGGTTTGCACGGTAACATCGCCCATAAATGCCATCGCAGCTTCACGCGCCATTAGCAGCTGTGCCTTTCGCTTACCGCTTTTAAGTTTGTCGGCCTTAGTAAGTAATGCCAGTACAGGAATATTTGACGCTACAGCCCAATGAATAAGATCTTGGTCTAAATCTTTGAAGGGGTGACGAATATCCATTAAAACGACTAATCCTTTAAGGGACTTGCGCTTTTGAAGATATTCACCAAGTGACGCCTGCCACTTCTTTTTCATGGCTACTGGCACTTTTGCAAAGCCATATCCTGGCAAATCAACCAAGCGTAAGTCTTCTTCTAATTCAAAGACGTTGATCAATTGGGTGCGACCCGGTGTTTTACTGGTTCTTGCCAAGTTCTTCTGACGAGTTAACGTGTTAAGTGCACTCGATTTACCCGCATTAGAGCGGCCCGCAAACGCTACTTCAATTCCGGTATCATCCTTTAAGTGACGAATATCAGGTGCGCTCGTAAAGAATTTTGCTTTGGTGTAATACGACATCTAGACTTACCTCCACATGCGTCTCAACCTTCGGTTTACAGTTTTTTAATGAATAAACCAACTAAAAACCATAGTTTTATCATGGAATAGGTTTTTCTGACGCGTTAAATGTGTAAAATACGCATGATATCACGTATATCACGCGAGCCGTTGGATCCATTTAAGAGATTTATTATGAAAAAACTGTGTTTGTTGGTATGTATGTCTTTAGGTTTAAGCGCAACTGCTATGGCAGAAGGCGACGCCGAGGCAGGTAAAGCGAAATCTGCAGTATGTGCAGCCTGTCATGGCCCTGATGGCAACAGCATGATTGACATGAACCCAAAGATTGCTGGCCAGCATGAGAAGTACATTGTTAAGCAATTAACTGAATTTAAACTTGCCTCTCAAACAGGTGGCGAGGAAGGTCGTAACAATGCTGTGATGAACGGCATGGCTGCCCCACTTTCAGAGCAAGACATGAAAGACCTAGCCGCTTATTTCTCAAGCCAAGAGCCAAAGGCGGGTGAAACACCAGAGCAATACGTTGAAGCTGGCCGTGCATTGTACCAAGGTGGCGACGAGTCTCGAGGCGTAACTGCATGTATCGCGTGTCACGGTCCTAAGGGCAACGGCATGGGCTTAGCAGGTTTCCCTGATATCAGCGGTCAACATGCAACTTACACTGCAGCTCAATTGAAAGCATTCCGTTCAGGCCAACGTCATAATGACATGAATGGCATGATGCGTGATATTGCGATGAAATTAACCGACGAAGATATTGAGATTTTATCTAACTATATCGCGGGCTTACACTAAGCATTACCGTTTCTGCACATTGTTGTTAAAAATTTGTTACCGAAAAAGTTGTATTTTGAAATTATTCGTGTAATCTAACGGCGTAGTTTGTAGGTGCCTTTGAAAAGCTACAAGCTAAATAACAAGAATAATAATAAAAATGCAGCATGGAAGACGGGATAAAGAGCCACGAGGGCCAAAAACAACAATACAGCTCTGCTAACAATAAAAATAAGGGGAGCACGGCTAGGGAAGCAAAATACACATAGAAGTGTATAACGGGAGAGGTGTCATCTGACACTCATACAATGTAAGGTGATGGTGAGAACCATCACCTTTTTCTTTTTTAAGCCCCTTATTATTGTTCACTTTCCTATGTACTGTCCTTTATGCAAAAGCGCTAACGCGCCATCTCACTATCACTCAGATAAAAAGCGCGATTACCTTCAATGTAATCAATGCAAACTCGTTTATGTTTCTCCTGAATTCTTACCATCTAAAGAAGTAGAAAAGCAGGAATATGACCTTCACGAGAATAGCTTTGAAGACGAAGGGTATCGAAAGTTTTTAGGAAAGGTTTTAACGCCACTTACACCTTTTATAAAAGACATGAAATTTGGTGAACTCCGAGGACTAGACTTTGGCTGTGGCCCTGCGCCTGTTTTAGCAAGTATGCTGGAAGAAAAAGGCGTTAGGATGAATATGTACGATCCCTTCTATGCACACAACTTATCGGTACTTGAGCAAAGCTATGACGTAGTGACATGTACAGAGGCTATAGAACACTTTCACGCCCCTCATGTGGAATGGGCGCTATTTAATAAACTTGTAGCCTCTGGCGGCGTTCTTGCCATCATGACCAAGCGCGTACTTGATAAAGCCAGGTTTGCAAATTGGCACTATAAAAACGACGTCACCCACGTTAGCTTTTTCAGCGAAGCAACCTTTCAATATTTGGCACAACGTGATGGCTATGATGTCACTTTTCCTGCCAGCGATGTCGTTCTATTGAGAAAGCGCTGAAGCAAATTCCCGTAATACTTTATGTTCACCGTATTGATTTTGAACTGCATACCCAAAGATCAATACGTAGACACTAATTCGCGCTATAATAGCGCTGTTTTTTCACTCTCTTTGTTATTTGGAAATTATGGCACGTTCAAAGAAATCACGTAAAGTCGGCCTAATCGGCGTACGTAAAGATCCTGACTTTAAACCAAGCGAAAACCGTAAATCAGACTCGCCTCGCCCTAAAAAGCATAAAGGTAAGCCCGCTGGTAATCGCCACAATGTTGAACAGAAAAAAGTGACGGGCAAAAAGAGTGCTGAGAATAAAGATCCGCGCCACGGCAGTAAAAAGCCTATTCAGCTTGTAAAAGCAGTGACGCCCACTCCTGCTCAAAAGAAAAAGTACGCCACACCAGCCCAAGAACTGGCAGCACTTGAAGCAGATCAACGCTTGTCAGATTTACTCGACAAACTTGACGACGATAAACCGCTCACCCGTGAGCAACAAGCTTATGTCGACGAGAAGATGGCACGCCACCGCATTCTTTGTGACCTACTAGGAATAGTAGAAGAGGATGATGAAGACGACGATATGGATCCGTTTAATGATTTAGACGCTATTAATATCGACGACTTTAAGCACTAATAAAAAACGGGAAAGAGTCATGCTTTGGGCAGTACTTTCAGGCATTGCGCTACTAATTATTCTTGCGCTAGGTTTTTACGCAGGCAAACTGTTGTTTATGTTAAAACAACAAAAAGAGCGACAAGAAGCGGCAAGGCAGTCGCGCGTAGCCACTATAACCGACAGTATTATAGTAATAGCTAAGGCAATGGAGCAGCAGCAATGTGATTTGTCAGAAGGTGTAATTCGCATCGTGAACCTGCTTAACGCGCTTCCAATAAGTACTCCGCCTAATTTTAAAGCGCAGTATCCCAACATTCATGCACTATTCACAGAGGTAAGCGGTTTTGCGATTTTAGAAGCAAGGCAACAGCTACCTAAGAATGAGCGAAGAAAGCAAGATATTGCTCGCGAGCAGATTGAATCGGAATACGAATCTAAGGTGCTGGACGAATTACCACCGCTGAAGGCTTATTGTGAGACACTTATAGCCACTAAATAACGAGTAAGCGCGACGCTGATTTAAAAGATAAAAACTAATGCAATCAATATCGAAAATGGCCGAGTACAGTATGTAGTCGGCCATTTTTTTAACCCGGTTACCTTTGCCTATGTCACTTTATCGCGAGCTCGCAGGTACGTTCGTAGCAATGACACCCTACTTCGTGGTCATTGACCATACCCACAGCTTGCATAAAAGCATAGCAAATCGTTTCACCTACAAAATTAAATCCGTGCTTTTTAAGTGCTTTTGACATTGCTTTAGACGCATCAGTTGATGTGGGTGCTTGCCTGAAGTCTTCCCACGCATTAATGACCGTACGTCCATCTGTAAATTGCCAAATAAAATCACTGAATGGCTGCGACGCTTCGATAGCTAAAAAACCCTTGGCATTTTTGATAACCGACTCTATTTTGAGCTTGTTTCTGATTATGCCGCTGTCTTGCATAAGTCTGTCGACATCAGCGGGGCCCATCTTCGAAATTTTCTCAGGGTCGAACTGATAGAATGCCTGTTCAAAATTCTGCTGTTTTTTCAAAATGGTCAGCCAAGATAAACCAGCCTGTTGTCCATCGAGGCATAACTTAGCAAACAATGCGCGACTATCTAGCTCGGGTACACCCCATTCGTTATCATGATACGCTAAATAAATAGGGTCGTTGCTTACCCAACCACAGCGATGCAAAGGCGTATTTTTTTCTATTTTTGTTTGATTGGGCATGGCTTAAGATTAAATCCTTGTTGTGAAGTGGCATATTGGCTTTATTCGTGACGTTTTTTCACCCTTTACACCTACATACTATGCCTCACAAATTGTATACTATCCCACCTTTATTTTAAGTCAGATAACTAATAAGCAGCGGATGTATGCAGAAATACGATATTAAGACCTTTCAAGGGTTGATCCTTGCGCTTCAAGATTATTGGGCGCGTCAGGGCTGCGTTATTATTCAGCCTCTGGATATGGAAGTGGGTGCAGGTACTTTTCACCCTATGACGTTCCTACGTTCTTTAGGTCCAGAGCCAATGAGTAGCGCCTATGTTCAACCGTGCCGTAGACCAACCGATGGTCGTTACGGTGAGAACCCAAACCGCTTACAACATTACTATCAGTTCCAAGTAATGCTTAAGCCTTCACCTGACAATATTCAGGAGTTGTACTTGGGCTCTTTGAAAGAGTTAGGTTTCGATCCGCTGGTTCATGACATTCGCTTCGTAGAAGACAACTGGGAATCACCCACGCTTGGTGCATGGGGTCTAGGTTGGGAAGTGTGGCTAAACGGTATGGAAGTAACACAGTTTACCTACTTCCAGCAGGTTGGCGGCCTTGAATGTAAGCCTGTTACCGGCGAAATTACCTACGGCTTAGAGCGACTCGCCATGTACGTTCAAGGTGTAGATAGTATCTACGACCTGGTTTGGACTGACGGCCCTATGGGCAAAGTGACCTATGGCGATGTGTTCCATCAAAATGAAGTTGAACAATCGACGTATAACTTCGAACACGCCAACGTCGAAGCCTTATTTAGAACCTTCGACGAATGTGAAGCAGAAAGCAAAAAGCTTATCGAAAACAACCTTCCACTTCCTGCCTATGAGCAGGTTATGAAGGCGTCACACGCATTTAACTTGCTTGATGCTCGTCATGCTATCTCAGTGACTGAACGCCAGCGCTATATTCTTCGCGTTCGAACGCTAGCCAAAGCGTGTGCAGAAAGCTATTACCAAGCACGTGAAGCACTTGGCTTCCCACTATGTAACAAGGAGGCATAAGCGTGCGTACAGAAAATTGTTTAGTTGAATTAGGTACTGAAGAACTCCCACCAAAAGCGCTTAAGTCTTTAGGTGAAGCCTTCGCCACGCAGTTTGAAGCTGCGCTTACGCAAGCTGACTTAAGCTTTGATTCAGTCAGCTGGTTTGCAGCCCCTCGCCGCTTAGCCGTTTATGTTTCAGGTCTTGCTGAAGGTCAGGCTGACAAAGTAGTAGAGAAACGCGGCCCAGCAGTATCAGCCGCGTTTGACGCCGACGGTAACCCCACTAAAGCAGCACAAGGTTGGGCTCGCGGTAACGGCATTGACGTTGCTGACGCAGAACGCCTTGTAACTGACAAAGGAGAGTGGTTGCTTCATAAAGCCCACGTTCCAGGGCAATTAGTTGCAGAGCTTCTAGAAGGGCTGATAAACCAAGCGGTAGGCAAGCTACCTATTCCAAAGCCAATGCGTTGGGGTAATTACAATACTCAGTTTATACGCCCGGTTCACACCCTTTGCGTGCTTTACGGAAGCGAAGTGGTTAACGTTTCTGTATTGGGCTTAACGAGCGGCCGCGTTGTTCAGGGTCACCGATTCCATGGCGAAGGTCGCTTTGAACTTGATCATGCTGACAATTACGCCTCTGCCCTAGAGCAACAATATGTACTGGCAGATTTTGAGGCGCGTAAAGATAAAGTGCGTCAGCAGCTTGAAGACGCAGCGCAAAGTTTGTCGCTTAAGCCAGACTATAATGAAGACTTACTAGAAGAAATCGCGTCACTTGTAGAGTGGCCGGTTGTACTTCAAGCTGGGTTTGATGAGGCTTTCTTAGCAGTACCGAAAGAAGCGCTTATCTATACCATGAAAGACGACCAAAAATATGTGCCGCTGCTAGATAGCGATGGTGCACTTTCAAACACTTTCTTATTCGTAACGAATATCGAAAGTCGCGATGCGTCTCAAGTTATTTCTGGCAATGAAAAGGTTATCCGCCCTCGTCTTGCAGACGCTGAGTTCTTCTTTAACAGCGATAAAAAGACGACATTAGAAAGTCGCCTTGAAAGCTTAGAAACCGTGTTGTTCCAAAAACAGCTTGGTACGCTAAAAGAAAAGTCTGAGCGTATATCTGCCCTATCGGCGTTTATCGCGTCGCAAATAGATGCGAATGAAACACAAGCTGCACGAGCAGGTCTTCTAGCTAAAACCGACTTGATGTCGAACATGGTTATGGAGTTCCCAGACGTTCAGGGTGTTATGGGTAAATACTATGCGCTGAACGACGGTGAAGATGCGCCTGTTGCAGAAGCACTGTATGAACAATACATGCCGCGTTTTGCTGGTGACGCACTTCCTAGTTCAGGCGTTAGCGCGTCGGTCGCGCTTGCTGACAAACTAGATACTCTTGTGGGTATTTTTGGTATTGGCCAGTTACCTAAGGGTGATAAAGACCCATTTGCGCTTCGTCGTGCAGCTATCGGTGTACTACGTATTGTCACTGAGCTGTCACTGCCGCTAGATCTTGAAACGCTAGTAAGCAAAGCTATCGATGTGTATGGCGATAAGTTAACAAATGCTGAAACACAATCTCAGGTTGTTGATTTTGTGTTGGGTCGATTTACTGCGCTTCTACAAGATCAAGCTATCGCCATTGACGTTATTCAGGCCGTTGCTGCTCGTCGCCCTACTAAGCCAGCTGACTACTTAGCCCGAGTTCATGCGGTAGATAAGTTCAGAGCATTGGAAGAAGCCGAAGCGCTAGCTGCCGCTAACAAGCGTGTTGCAAACATCCTTGCTAAGCAGAACGTTGAAGTAACAGACACAGTGAATATTGATGAGTCACTGTTAGCCGAAGAAGCTGAAAAAGCGCTTTACGTTGAGCTGAAAGCCGCACAGAAAGAAGTTGATATTGCTGTTCCTTCTCAGGACTACACGCGTATTCTTACTGCGCTTGCAACCTTACGTAATGTAATCGATAACTTCTTCGATTACGTAATGGTTATGGCTGATGACGAAGCGGTTAAGAATAATCGACTTGCTTTACTGTCGCTTTTAAGGCAACTTTTCCTTACTACCGCAGATATATCTATTCTCGCGAAGTCGTAGGCTAGTAAGAGTTAACGCGGTTTTATGCCGCGAAAAACAAAGAGCCCAGCCTTAACGTTGGGCTTTTTTATAAATGGAGACGCTGTGAAAAAGTTACTAACTATTGCTTCTATGTGCATAGCACTTTCAGCATGCTCAAGCAGTGGAAGTTTTAAAATTCCAGAAATAGCACCGGACGTGCCTCGTATTCAATTCGAAAACATGTTTCTTAGAGGTGTATTTAATTGGTGGGAAGCTGACCCAAGTTACAAGTTCAAACGATCAAATTCAGGCTGGACAGTGGACGTTGAACTCATAGCCGACGGACAACCTTATGATTTTAGGTTGTCAGATGCAAAATGGACGCCCTCACAAAGCTGTGGCGGCAAATATAAAGGGCAGCCTGTAATGTTAGGCTCCACTGTTTATTTAGTCTGTGAACAGGGCTCAGAGAACTTGCAATTTACCCCTTCCTCAACTGGCACCTATCGCTTTACTGCAACAGCAGCAAGTGCAGGGGAAGTCGCCTTGGTCGTTTCTAAAATGTAGACTTGAGTGCCGTGTAGTAGTAGCGGCATTCACTAACCCTTTTTCATTGGAAAGACTCTTGCATCACATTCAATGCCAATAAAAAGTTCTCTGTTTTATATGAGTAATTCACCTGAGCTCAAGCACATCGAGTAGGGTGAGGCGTCACCGCCTCATCCCTCTCACAGAACCGTACATACGGGCCTCGTATACGGCTCATGTACATAGTTATTTAGCGTAATT
>NZ_JAKREZ010000043.1:0-27671 GCF_022348345.1 Alteromonas sp. CNT1-28
TTACGCTAAATAACTATGTACATGAGCCGTATACGAGGCCCGTATGTACGGTTCTGTGAGAGGGATGAGGCGGTGACGCCTCACCCTACTCGATGTTTGTAATTTTTCGACCTTTTACTTTTATATAATCTTGTTATCGCTTCAAAGTTAACTGTTTATACTTCTTAAGTGTAACGTCGGCCACTTGCACCTAAAATACGAGCTCATTAAACATTAATTAACAATTTAGTTGCGTTGTCTTCGAACATCCCTATTAATATAAGATAGTATCAGTTAATTATTGCGCTGCTTTGCCCGACAACAATCTTAAGATGAGTCATAGAATTGTTGCAGTGGGTGTTATGCTATCGGAGCCTTCTTATGCCAAATAGACCTTCTC
Organism: Alteromonas sp. CNT1-28; assembly: GCF_022348345.1. Classification (NCBI taxonomy): domain Bacteria; kingdom Pseudomonadati; phylum Pseudomonadota; class Gammaproteobacteria; order Alteromonadales; family Alteromonadaceae; genus Alteromonas; species Alteromonas sp. CNT1-28. Next base: position 380 of record NZ_JAKREZ010000043.1, read on the forward strand.
TTCACGCAGTGGAAACTGGCGTGTGTTTCGTTGACGTTGTTCACAAGCTTAACGACAGTTTCGATACAGGGAAAACCCAGTCCTTGGAGTGGCGTAAAAGCCAGTTAAAGGCATTAGAAACTTTACTGAAAGACAACCAGCACGACATTTTGCAGGCCCTTAAAAATGACCTGGGCAAATGTAAGACCGAAGCCATGGTAGCGGAACAAGGGTTTCTGCTTTCTGATATCAAGCATACGCTTAAGCATTTGGATAAATGGGCAAAGCCACGCAAAGTATCAACGCCTATGGTGGCATGGCCAGGTAAGAGCTTTCGCAAGCCTGAGCCGCTTGGCACTGTGCTTATTATCGGAGCGTGGAATTATCCGCTTCAGTTATTGCTTGCCCCTTATATCGCCGCTATTGCAGCGGGCAACTGTGCGGTATTGAAACCCTCTGAATTGGCTGAAGAAACCTCGTCGCTGGTGGCTAAGCTTATCCCCCAATATATGGATAATTCATGCGTTGCCGTAATAGAAGGCGGTAAAGATGAAGCGACGGCGCTACTTGCCTGCAAATGGGACCATATTTTTTACACCGGTGGTGAAGTGGTGGGCAAAATTGTCATGAGCGCCGCGGCCAAACATTTAACTCCAGTAACCCTTGAGCTTGGCGGTAAGAGTCCCTGTTTTGTTGATAAAAACACAAACCTTGCTGTCACCGCGCGTCGTTTAGTGTGGGGTAAATGGATGAATGCGGGCCAAACTTGTATTGCGCCTGACTATGTCATTGTTGAAAAGGGCTTTGAGCAAAAGCTTATTGATGCGGTTAAAAAAGAGCTGAAAAAGCAATACGGCAAAGCACCTTTATCGTCACGAGATTACGGCAATATCGTTAATCATCGTCACTTAAAGCGTCTTGAAAGTTACCTTGAAAATGTCAATGTGGTGTATGGCGGCGAGCTAGATGAATCTCGTCCAGCAATGGCGCCTACCCTTGTACTGGAGCCATCGCTAGATAGCCCGCTAATGAAAGAAGAGATCTTCGGCCCTATTTTACCTATTATCACTGTCGACAACATGGAGGCGGGCATTAAGTTTGTGAACAGCAGGCCTAAGCCACTCGCACTTTATGCATTTAGTGATAAGGACGATGTGCTTGATAATATTATCAGCAAAACCAGTTCAGGCAGTGTGTGTACTAACGACACTATGCTGTTTATGACTAACCCTGAGTTGCCGTTTGGTGGCGTAGGAAATAGCGGCATGGGTAGCTATCATGGCCAAGCAGGTTTTGATACATTCAGTCATATTAAAACGGTAATGAAGCGTTCATTCGCCCTCGACGTGTTCTTTCGTTATGCGCCGTTTTCTAAGTTTAAGCTGTCGTTGCTTAAGAAGTTTTTATAACAGGAGTTTTCATGGTTCAACCTTTTCATCTTGCCATTCCGGTCACTAATTTAACCGACGCAGAAGCGTTCTACGGTGAGTTGTTGGGTTGTGAAAAGGGCCGTAGTGACACCCAGTGGATAGATTGGAACTTCTTCGGCCATCAATTAGTAACCCATTGTGTAGAGGCTATGCCGTCGCCGCCTGCCTATAACGGGGTAGACGATCATGCTGTGCCGGTGCCGCACTTTGGCGTTGTGCTAACCATGGACGATTGGCAAGCACTGGCAAGTAAATTAGAGGCTGCCGATACCGAGTTTGTTATCGCACCTTATATTCGTTTTAAAGGAAAGCCGGGCGAACAAGCCACCATGTTTTTCAAAGACCCTTTCGGCAACGCGTTAGAGTTCAAAGCGTTCGCCGATATTTCTCAGCTTTTCGCTTCATAATAATGGGGGCAGTTGCTCTTTGCCGTACATCAAAGAGCTGCCTGATACTAGGCTAGCGCTTCTTCTTTTTTGGTTTGAAGCGCTTATATAAAAGCGCAACACCTGTAAGGGTGAACAAAAAGGCGCTGCCCGAAAAAGCAATTAACCACGGCGTGTTAAAGTTACTTCTGTCCTTATAATCCATTATGTGCAGCATCCACATAAAATCAAACAGCCGCCATGTGTCGGTACGTACGCGCAGAACACTGCCTGTGTTTGGGTCGATATAAAACCGCGAATTAAGGTCGTCATCGAAGTTTACCTGCCATAATGGCGCAGACAGGTTTTGCACTTCTTGAGGTAACACGCTTAATAGCTGGGTCTCACCAATATCGCCAGTACCTGCGTATTGCCCTTTTGCTGCTTTACGAATAGCGCTTTCTTGCATGGTTTGCAAAGCTTCACCTGTTAATGCGCTGTAGCGATAGGCAATGTTGTCATCCACGACATGATAAACAGGAATAGCATTGAGCGAGCCCGGTTCTGCGAGGCCTACTTCATTTATGCGATGGGTGAGTGATAACACCGCAGTGCTGCTGTGGTTACGCAAAATATCAGAAGGAGTAACGGAAGCGCTGTGCCATGATGTGGTTACCCTGTTCCTTAAATGGTTACCTCTTACTTCATCTATGGGTAACCAGGCCATAACCAAGCCGCTTAAAAACCATAGGCCTATTTGTACAAATAGTATTAAGCCTAGGTAGTTGTGCGCTTTGCGCATAAATTTCATCATCAGGTTTTTTGGTTTTATTATCAAAAGGCTATAACATCAGAAAACAATAACCGAGTAAACCGAAGAAGAGGGTGGTTTTGAATAAAGCATTAGTGCTGGTAGACGTACAAAATGTGTATTACACCTGCCGTCAGGCGTACAAACGTAACTTTAATTACAACCAGTTTTGGCGTGAACTTACCTACAATTTAGACATAGCACATGCTTTTGCATACGCCATAGACAGGGGGGACAGCAAGCAACGTGAATTTCAAAACATTCTTCGTGCTATTGGGTTTGAAGTAAAGTTAAAGCCTTTCATTCAACGTGCTGACGGCTCGGCGAAAGGTGATTGGGATGTAGGTATAACAGTAGATGCACTTGAACACGCCGACGATGTTGATGAGATCATTTTGGTGTCGGGCGACGGCGATTTCGATATTCTTGTAAACGCCCTTAAAGCAAAAGGGAAAACCGTAACGGTGTACGGTGTTCCTGCATTAACGGCTGAAAGTATTCAAAAAGTGGCGTCTAAATACGTGCCTATCGACGCCACGCTGTTGCTGTAGTTTTCAGCTTGTACTTTGTTCAAGGCTGAACTAATTACACTGAGCCCTCAAAGCTACACTAATGGAGCTCAGCTAATGTGGCTGAGCTAACAGCCCTGTGCTAATACGGTTGTACTAAGACGGCTGTGTAAATACGACTGTGTTAATAAGGCTGTACTAATATGGTTGTACTAGGCTCTTACCTCGTCCGCTTTTTTCAGATGCGGCTTCTACACCCTCTTTAGTGCGCTTAATTAAATGCACATCACCAAAGCGACGATTATCCACAGTATAGCCCATTGCTTTAAGCTCATTTACCGTTGCCTCTGTAAACCCGTCGTGCATACGAATGGTGTCTTTGGGCAATAGCTGGTGATGAAAACGTGGTGAGTTCACGGCTTCTTCAGCGCTCATATCGTAAAGCAGGGCATTCAATAGCGACTGAGTTACTGACGAAATAATGGTAGTGCCGCCAGGAGAGCCTGTTACCAGTACCACTTGGTCGTCTTTAGTGACCAGCGTTGGCGTCATAGAAGACAGCATGCGCTTGTAAGGTTCAATAGCATTCGCCTCACCACCCACTGCGCCAAAGAAGTTAGGCACGCCAGGCTTAGCACTAAAATCGTCCATTTCATCATTCAACAAAAAGCCAGCACCAGTCACAACAACACCGCTACCAAACGTAAGGTTGATGGTCGTTGTATTGGCAACCGCGTTACCCCATCTGTCCATAATGGAGAAGTGTGTTGTATCTTCGCTTTCTTTTAAACCAGGCTTAACGCTTGGGGTATCAGAAATACTGGTAGGCTGAATATCTGCTGCGCGTTGAGTAATATAGTTAGCGTCAGTAAGCGCTTTTACCGGAACACTAACAAAGTCAGGATCGCCCATGTATTCAGCGCGGTCGGCAAACACGCGCTTACCTATTTCAGACATAACGTGAATGTATTCAGTACTGTTTTGCGCTGGCAAGTCGTGCGTTGCGTCATAGGCTTCTAGCATGCCAATCCACTGGGCAACGGCAACACCACCAGAGCTTGGAGGAGGTGCGGTCACCAGCTCATAACCTTGCCAGTTTAGGTGAAGAGGTTTGCGCCACACTGCTTTGTAAGCCAGTAAGTCTTCATAGGTAATAAGTCCGCCGTTTTGCTGCATAAAATCAACAATATGCTTTGCTACATCGCCTTTATAAAAGCCATCCTTTCCCTGTTGCTGAATAGCTTTAAGCGTTTTCGCTAGCTCTGGCTGTTTGAAGGTAGTGCCTGCTTTAGCGTGTGCAAAATACTCGCTAAAGTTGTTATTGATAGATGCTTCTTTGGTACGCTCAATATAGTGATCAATGTTATTGGCCAGCTTCTCGTGAACCACAAAACCTTGCTCGGCTAAATCAACGGCTGGTGCGAGTAGACGCTCCCAATCCAATGTGCCGTATTTTTTGTGCGCGGCCCACATACCAGCAACGGTACCAGGAATGCCAGACGCTTTAGCACCAAACAAAGACTCGTACGGTTTTACGTCACCTTGCTCGTCAAGATACATATCGCGATGCGCATTTTCAGGTGCCATTTCACGGTAATCTAAAAAGTCGGTGCTATCTTCAAACTTTATTGTCATAAAGCCGCCACCGCCTACGTTGCCCGCCTCAGGTAGAGTAACAGCCAAGACAAACTGTGCCGTAATAGCAGCATCAATTGCGTTACCACCTTCTTGGAGTACCTGCATTGCAGCATCGGCACTGTAGCTGTCAGGCATGGCAACGGCCTGTTGACTAAGCCCTACTGTATTGTTGCTAGCACTATCAACAGGGGGATTTGGCGCATGGGAACACGCTGCCACTACTGAAATAAATGCCACTATTACCGAGATAAACCCGATGTTAGCTATCCGCTTTTTCATTACAAACTCCTTGTTACAGACATTGCTAAACCTTTGCGATTAGCAACTGACTTCCAGCAAACTTTAATCAACGGCATTAACCAAGCATGACCAAGCTTGCTACAAAATAGGCAATAAGCGTAAGTGCGCCCGCAAATAGTGCGTAGGGAAACTGAGTTTTAACGTGCGTTAATACGTCAGTACCTGCTGCTAGCGAAGATACGGCAGTAGTGTCGGAAATAGGTGAACAGTGATCACCAAATATGCCGCCCCCCAAAATAGCGCCAATGACCAGTGAAGGGGGTAACCCTAAACTTTGAATCAGCGGCACACCAATAGGAATTAGGATGGCGAATGTGCCCCATGACGTGCCTGTGGTAAACGACATGATCGCTCCGGCAATAAATAGCATGGGAACAATAAGCACTAAAGGAAGATACTCTCCCACTATGCCCGCGACAAACACGCCTGTTCCAAGCACCTTAAGGCTATTGCCTAAGGTTAACGACAGTAACACTATGGTTACTAGAGGAAGTAGTTCACCCATCCCTTTAAAACCAATTTCTACCGCTTCCTTGTGGGTAAAACGCTTGTGGATTAAGAGCAGACCATAGGCAATGGCAGTGGCAAGAGCCGTAGCGTAAAGTACAGATTTGCTCCCGCTGCCTTCAGACAATACGCCATTACCTGTCCAGAACATGAAGCCAACCATGCTTAATACCATTATTATTAGCGGTACCAACATAAAACGTGCCTTGGTGGCAGGTTCCGTAGTTTGGTTAACCTCTACATGCGTTAGTGCTTTTTCTTCCTCAGCCATGGGGCCATGCACTTTGTCAGCGGAAATAGTGTAGGCCACGATAAGTAAGGTGAAGATAGCGTAAAAGTTAAAAAATACGCTGCCCCATAAAATTGAGGCTGACGAAGCTGGTAGCTCGTATGCATCGAGCAGGCTGAGTATAAATGCCCCCCAGCCGTTCAATAAAATCAAAATACAAACGGGCGCGCTGGTGGAGTCGATGATGTAGGCTAAGCGCGCGCGGCTCATGCCGAAACGGTCAAACAGACCTCGGGCGAATATGCCGGCAGTGAGCACACTTAAGTTTGATTCTATGAATACAGCGATGCCAGTGAACATGGTCAAGCCGCCAACTTGTTTGCGACTCTTCGCTACCCCTTTGTTTACTAGAAAGTTGACCGTTGCCGTTACTCCGCCAGAGTCACGTATAAATGCGAGCAACGCACCCACTAGTACAGAGAAAATAAGCACACGTGTATTGCCCGGACTCGCGGCGGTATCAACCACGCGCTCTATGGCATTAATGGGCGCCATATAGCTGCTAGCGATATCAGCATTTACCAAAATTAACGCTTCCGCGCACAAAACAGCCAGCGCTAATGCGAGTATGACTTCTTTTTTCCAAAAGACGACGGCAATAGCCACAAGAGGGGGGATGACTGACATCCAATCCATACTTCTTTCCAAACTTAAATTTATGTGTGCCTAGGACTTGTTGAGCTTTGATAAGTTACTACGCTCTACTTGCCCTATAGGTATGTCTATTTGCGTAAGAGAATGTGTGATTGCAGTTCAAAGTTGGCGAACATGCTTCTCTCATTTATGCTAGCGTACCGTATTGTGCTTCGTGTTACCAAGGATTAGATAAACATTGTTATTCCAGCAAGTTATTTGTAAAAAACGTGCTTCATTGATGGGCCTTAGCGCTATCTTGTCAGGCATACTCATTTTATTAAGTGCTTCACTGTTTACTGCTAGCGCAACCGCTCAATCTGAAAGTGCTAACGCTTCGAATAATCCTAAGCCCAGCGCTGATGCCGAAACAATTCGCGCTGTAAAAAACATGCTCGGGCAAAAAATCATTTTGGATTTTCGCTATTTCTGTGAAGACAATACGCCGTCATCACGCTGCCGTACGCCCATGACCGTAATTCCACCGTCACTTTTAAATGTGCTTAGTACGCACAACATCGGCGGTGTTATTTTGTTTTCAGAGAACATTCAAAATACCGAGCAGTTAATTACGCTCAATTACACCATGCAGCAGCATATGGTAAAAGCAGGTCGTCAGCCGTTGTTTATTGCTGTCGATCAAGAAGGGGGCAGAGTAGCAAGGTTGCCTTCAGACATGCTCTCGCCGTTTGCGGGTAACATGGCCATTGGCGCCACTTTTCATCAGCGAGGCAGCGCATTTGCGCAAAGTGTGGCATCGCATATTGGGCAAACGCTTTTACCGCTGGGAATAAACACCAATTTTGCGCCGTCGGTTGATGTAAATAGCGAGCCGAAGAACCCCGTTATTAACGTACGCAGCTTTTCGGAAAATCCAGAGCAGGTTGCCGCACTCGGGCAGACATTTGTCAGTGCTATGCAAAGTACAGGTGTAATGAGTGCTATCAAACATTTTCCAGGCCATGGTGATACCCATGTAGATAGCCACAGTGGCTTGCCGCAAGTAACGCATAGCAAAGCGCAAGCTATGGCGGGTGACATCCTTCCTTTTGCGAATATCATTAATAGTGCAACGCCTCCTGCAATGGTTATGAGTGCACACATTCAGTACCCGTCTTTAGACGATACGACAATTATTGATAAGCATGGTAAGTCACAAATAGTTCCTGCTACTTTGTCGAAGAAGATACTAAGCAATTTGCTTCGCAACCAATTAGGATATCAAGGCCTTATCGTTACTGACGCGTTAGACATGGCAGGTATTACTCAGTTTTTCTCCCATGAAGAAGCATTAGTTAGTGCATTTAGCGCAGGTGCTGACATTGCGCTTATGCCGTTCACCATAAGAACCCAAGACGACATAAAAAAGTTCGCGTTACTTTTGGATAATGCTGCAAATCGAATTCAGGAAAGCGCTTTTTTGAAAGCGTCTCATAATCGTATTATTAAGGCAAAACAGCGCTTTGCTTTGCAAAGTTTTATTTCCAAGCCCATGTCATGGTGGCTCAATGAAGCGAAAGAAAATGCTTCAATGAATAATCCTAACAGTTTGAAAAACCGAGGAATTCAAATTGAGAAAGCGCTTTCTAAATCGTCGGTATCTGTACTCTTCGGGAAGGATGAGTTGCCAATAACTTCAAATCGCTGGTTGGCGCTTATGCCAGACGCAGCAAGATGTTTAGCATTTGAAGCCGCGCTTACACGCGCACGTTCCAACTTCAACAATAAGACTCTGGAGTTTGCGTGTTTGCCGTTAACTGCGTTACCTAAAACCCAATTAGCAATGAATCTACTAAAACAAGCTGACGTGCTGGTGGTTGGTAATATTAGTCCGCTACATGCTAACTATGAATTAGGAGGAGTCGATTTACCTGAGCATGTGAAACGACGCGCAAGCGAGACTGAGGTGATGGCATTTAGCAAAAAAATAATGGTTGCTGCGAAAGCACAGAATAAAACCGTGGTCTTTGCTCCACTGCGCATGCCATATAAAGCGCATGACGTGAAAGAGCTAGCCGATGTTGCTATTGCTACATTTAGTTATGCGGTGAACATTACACAGCAAAGTGATAAAGAAAATCAGCACGTTACGAGCTATAGTCTTAATGCTTTGGTTGATGTAATACTTGGTAGCGCGCTCGCTGAGGGACGTTCACCTGTTTCGTTGAAATAGGTGGCCACGCGAAAGCAGAGACCAAAACCAAAGATATTGCCCATTTAAGTGCGAACAAAGAGCCAAGCCAAAAGCCATTTCAAAAGCCATTTTAAAAGGAGTTATCGTGAATACAACAAATACATCAGGTGCTACGCAAACTTCATTAGTCGATACGGTATTAAGTGCGTTGTTCCCTTTTGTTCCGCTTCTTGTCGCTATTGTATTGGTAATAAGTGCGCTCATCGCACTGCACTACCTTCTGCTAGCCAAGCAGAGCCATCTTACTAGTGAGCAGAAGTTACCTCGCCAAGTTGGAATGTTGGTACTTACTATCATTGGCGCTGTTGTAATTGCAATGACGCTCCCTGTAAGTGAGAGTACTAGAAATCAGGTTATTGCACTTATCGGCGTACTTATATCAGGTGTGATTGCCTTTTCTTCTACCACTATGGTTGGGAATTTGATGGCGGGGATCGTACTTCGTGTAAACCGTCCGTTTAAAGTGGGTGACTTTATCAAGGTAGAAGGCTACAGCGGTCGCGTTACCGAAATGGGTTTACTCGATGTGGAAATTCAGACTGAGAGCAGAGAGCTTATTGCCTTTGCCAATACGCTGATGGTGAATTCGCCCGTTTCTGTGACCAGAGCGTCTGGCGCAATTGTTAGTGTGGATATCAGCTTAGGTTACGATATTCATCACAGCATTATTGAAAAGCACTTACTTGTGGCAGCTGAAAATGCCCAGCTGTCAGAGCCATTTGTACAAGTGGTTGGGCTAGGCGACTTTTCAGTAAGTTATCGCATTTCAGGTCTACTAACTGAAGTGAAGAGTTTGCTGAGCGCGCGCTCAAGGCTTCACAAAGCCGTACTCGACGCTTTGCATAATGCCGATATTGAAATTGTTTCTCCTAGCTTTATGAATCAACGCCCCCAGCCCGACGGTTTGAAAATGATAGCTAAATCGCCTGGACACACTAAACAAGAAGAAGCATCTCCTGAAGACGTTATTTTTGACAAAGCTGAAGAGGCCGAGCAAAAAGAAAAAAGTAAAGAAACGCTGATGCAGACGATCGCCGATATTGATGCAAAAATCGCTGAGAGTGACGGCGAAAACAGAGATGAGCTTAAACATCAAAAAGCCACCGCTGAAGCTCAGCTCGCAGCTTTGGTAAAAACAAAAAATGAAGAAGGTTAGTTTTTACTAACTTTTTTAGCTTCCATTAAATCTGGGGCTATGCGGGTGTGAGTATTTACTTACGCATTATGTGGTAAGTTTAGTATCGCTAACACTTCCTCCACATTTACCTTGATATGATACCTCAAATTCTCAAAGCTAAAGGTGCTTATCTGTCGATCAATCCGTGTCGTCGTAAAGCAAATAGGCCTTTCGTCTTTCTCTAAATTTATTTAAATCTTTCTGCCAACTTTGGCGAATTTCTGTAGGCGTTTTGCCAGTCTGAATTTGAATTCGTAGTGCATCAGTGCCCGCTAATTTGTCGAAGAAATCTGGGCGAGTAAAGAAGGTTTCTTCAGAGGCATTACTGGCGCTGATCATCTTGTTATATTCAGAAAAACGAGAATAGGCATCTGTCAATGTAGCGATATCTAAGCCACTAATTGGTGAGCGCTTGTGAGTTGTTTGCTTAGAGTCAGAGCCTTCAAAGATCGTTGGATCAGCATAAGAAAAGACATGTGCACTTAGCAGAGTATTTTCATGTTTAGGGTGGGGCGCTGCGCTATTTGCATTTACCGGTATCTCGGTTTTACCAAATTCAACAAACGGGTGGCCAATAAGTTGGAAGGGAAAGTCAGTGCCGCGACCTATACTCACGTCGGTGCCCTCAAAAAAGCACAGCGTTGGATAAAGGAGTATCGATAAATCGTTTGGCAGATTAGGGCTAGGGGCTACGGGCAATGAATAATATGCAGTGCGTTGATAATCCTGCACTGGGACAACGGTAAGCTTAGCGTTGTCATAACTGCTCACGTCAATATCTAACCACTGTTCCCCCACAATCATTTGAGCAAGTTCGCCCAAGGTCATACCGTGTAAGACGGGAATAGGATGCATGCCAATGAAGGACGAAAATTCAGATTGAAGTACTGGCCCGTCAACATAGCTGCCATTAGGATTTGGCCTATCTAACACGATAACGTCGATATTACGCGCAAATGCCGCCTCCAACACATAGTGCAAGGTGCTTAAATAGGTATAAAAGCGTACGCCTACATCCTGAATATCGAAAACAATCACATCGATGCCATCCAACATGTCGGGGGTAGGCTTTTTGGTTGCGCCGTAAAGGGAGTGAATAGGTATACCGGTTTTAGCATCAATATTGCTATCTACTTTTTCGCCGGCGCCTTTGTCTCCTCTAAATCCGTGCTCCGGCGACATAATACTTACAACATTAACACTGCGTTGAAGAAGGGCATCAAGCAGGTGCTGATTGCGCTGGCTTGTCTTTATCTTATTTTTTTGTGCAGCCAAGCTGTTGCTCGATTCGCGCTCTTCAGGCTCAACCGTGCTAGAAGGCAATGCGCTGTGGCTCGAAACCAACGCGCTTTGGTTTACCACCAAACTAACCCGTTTACCTGCTAGCAAGGGCAGGTATTTCGAATAGCGTTCAGCGCCTACAGTAAACGGCTTAGTGCTTGATACAGGCTGCTTTTCTATTAGTGTAGGATGCTTCGCGTTGCCACCTGTATCACTTGTATATACATGTGTAGATAAGCTTTGCTGTGCACAGCCGTTAAGCGATAAGCTAATTAGTGCTGAAGATAGTATTGCAATGAATGCGCTCGACGTTAGGCGTCTAAAAACCTTGTTCAATGTGACCGAAGTTAAAACTTTCATAGCATTAGGCTACCGTGGTTATTCGCTTTTATTCACGGCGGAACGTAAATACCCACCGCTAGCATCTAATTGAGCGGCGGCCTGCTCGGCAGATTGCCCCGTTAATACCATTAAAATAGCAACTTTAGCTTTGTTGTTACACGCACTAAGCGCTGCTAAAGCAGCATTTTCACTGCAGTCCGTAGCCTGCATAACTATGCGAAGCGCACGGGCTTTTAGTTTTTCGTTAGTGGCATTCACATCTACCATTAAGTTTTGATAGGTTTTCCCCAGCTTAATCATTGTGCTGGTGCTAATCATATTAAGAATTAGCTTTTGCGCCGTACCCGACTTCATGCGCGTACTGCCAGTAAGTGCCTCAGGACCAACAACTGGGCATATAGCTACATCAGCATGGGTAAAAATAGCGACGTTAGGGCTACATGCAATAGCGCCAGTAAAGCAGCCAAGCGAACGGGCATATTCCAGTGCGCCACTTACATAGGGTGTACGACCGCTTGCCGAAATACCAATAACGGTATCGTTGTGGTTTAAGGACAGCGCTACAAGATCAGCACGCCCCGCGTCGACGTCATCTTCTGCACCTTCTACGGCGTGCTGAATGGCTTTTTCACCGCCAGCTATCACGCCAACAACCAGTTCATCAGGCACGCTAAACGTGGGGCGGCACTCTACCGCATCAAGTATGCCCAGCCTGCCGCTGGTTCCCGCGCCTATATAAATAAGCCTGCCACCACTTTTAATGCTAATGGTTGCAGCATCCACCGCTTTTCCAATTTGCGGAATTTGCGAGGTAACTGCGTTTGCCACTTTCGCGTCTTCTTTGTTAATGCGGGCAAGAATGCCTTCCGTGCTTAGCGTGTCTATATCGAGGGTGTCTGGGTTTCTGCCTTCGGACACAATTTTATTCAGTGACTGGGCTAATTCGTTAACGGTGGGTTTATTACCTGCCGCTTCATTGTCAGTACTGACTGTATTTTTAATACTGGCGTTGGCGGATGATTCTGAAGTAGAAGAATTGTGCGAAGACATTAAAAACCTTGGGGCAACGAAATTGTGATAATGAGCTAGCGCAAAGCATAACGGTATTTTATGCCATAAGAAACCTTGCGTTAGATGGTACGTTTTTCATTATTAATCCTGCGCAGCTAATACGTTTCTCGTGGTACACTTTGGCTTTCGATATTCTTTCTCATTAAACATTTAAGGAACGTGTTTTTCTGTGAGCCGACAAACGCAAGCTATCATTCATGCTGATGCCCTTTTACATAATTTTAAAGCCCTTGCTGCTTTAGCGCCCTCAAGTCAGTCTATGGCGGTAGTAAAGGCCGACGCTTATGGTCATGGAGCTGTAAATGTAGCGCGCATTCTTCAGCATGTTTCTTCGCGTTTTGCCGTAGCAATAATTGAGGAAGCCATTGCGCTTCGCGACGCGGGAATTTCTGCGCCTATTGTGGTGTTAGAAGGGGCACATCAGGCAAAAGAGTGCCAAATGGCGTTTCAGCATAACTGTATATTAGTTATGCACTGTGAAGAACAGCTTACGTGGTTAGAAAGCTGCCCCGAACAGCAGCGCCCGCATATTTGGCTTAAAGTGGATAGCGGAATGCACCGGTTGGGATTTGCCCTTTCCGATATCGAAGGGATTACTGCTAAGTACAATCATCTACTTAGCGAGCAAACGGTTATTGCTACGCACTTTGCGTGCGCTGACGATGTAGATAATAACTTTACCAACACGCAAATCGATGCGTTCAATCAAGTAGCGAGTAAATTGGACTTGCCAACCAGCGTGGCTAATTCTCCCGCCACGGTAAACTGGCCTGCAAGTCGAAATGCTTGGAACCGTTTAGGTGTGGGGGTTTATGGCGGTGCCGTTTCTACCTCACAAAATCTCGACATTGAAATCTACCCTGCCATGACACTTCGCTCCAGTGTATTAGCAGTACGAACCATACCGGCAGGCGAGGGAATTGGTTATGGTCAAACCTGGGTAGCAAGTAAGCCCAGCAAAATTGCAACCGTTGGCATTGGTTATGCCGATGGCTATCCAAGACACTGCAAAAACGGTACGCCGGTAATGATTAGAGGTAAACGCGCCTATTTAGCTGGCCGCGTTTCTATGGACATGATCACAATCGATGTAACTCATATCGACAACGTCGCGGTGGGCGATGAAGTTGAACTCTGGGGGCAGAATGTGCCAATTCAGGAAGTTGCGGCTAATGCTGACACTATCGACTACGAATTAATGACCCGCGTTTCTCAACGGGTGCCGCGCATTGTAAAATACCTTTAACTTTCAAAGCAGTGCCAATTTGGCCAATCTTTATATAAGTTTTAATAAAGCACTATTCATTAAAAGAATGAGACTTTTACCCCCATTTTGAGCCTATACTGTATCGGCTTGGTTGCGGGATTGCGGTGAATGTTTCGCCTCCAACTGTGCTGAGCAACAACTCATAAGTGAGGTTTGTATGCGTACTTCGTTTTCTCGTCCAAGAGTGAACCGTGGAGTAGTAAGTCGACCGTCAAGACCTGTTCAGAAGAAGCAATAGGTTTGTTGTAGGCGTCTAGGAATACAAATAAAAGATACAAGAAAGCCCGGTTAGGTTGTGCCTAACCGGGCTTTTTATTTGTTGCCCTAATCATCGCTGCTGTCTCTTTTTGAGGGGGGTAACAGCGAAAATTTATGACCGAATGGCAAAGACTGGCTGAGTAAATTTAGCCGTTTTGTGCGCGAAGCTCGCTGTCTAAGCACTGTTCTAGGCTGTTCTCAGCACGATTTTCCATGTGATTGGTATCGGCGTTGTTTGACTCAACGTTTGCCTTTTTTGATTCAGATTCGCCTTGCACTGGGAAGTAACGCTCTGGTCTATGGTTAAGCGAAATAACCATGTTCAAACAAAATGCCGCTAAAATTGAAATCAGCACTAAAGGCCAAGCGATGAAAAACAGAGCACTAAGTAATATACAGCTATCTACGGTTAGCTGGAATGTACCGGCTCTAATATTGAAACGCTGTTGTAAATAGAACGCCATAATACCAACGCCACCAAGGCTTGAGCTATGACGAAACATCATCAGCATACCTACACCAATTAAAATACCGCCAAATACCGCCGCAAAAAATGGGTTTACGTGGCTAATATCCACAAACGCTGGAATTTGCTCAGTTAGTACAGAAACCGTGGTGACGGATATAAAGGTGTTAATGGTGAAACGCTTGCTAATTTGCGTCCAAGCTAGGGTGTAAAACGGTAAGTTAATCAGAAAGAATAGCAAGCCGAAGTCCATATCTACGGCATAAGTACCTAACAGCGCTAAGCCTGCCGCGCCACCTACCATTAAGTCTTGAGACTGAAATAAATATACGCCAAAAGCAACAAACAAGCCGGCGCTTATCAGGGCGAAAACATCCTCGATGACACTGTGTTTTGTTTTTTGCATAAGAAAAAGTTTGCGTTAAGAAGACACAGCGTAATTATACGTTTACAACACAGTAGGTTACAGCTAGATGAAAAGTTAACGCGGTGCGATAAATGGCGGAAGGTAAGTTTGCCTTTACGACTTTTAGCACACCGGTGAATAGGGTGTTGCGCCGATGTAAACGTTGCACCAACCTGGTTCACAAAAAAACGCTAAAAGTAGAGGAAGCTGCTAGGGAGTCTGATTACTCAACAATAGAGAATACAACGGTATCTTGCTTATTAAACTCTACGCTGCATTTCATAATGCCTAGGTGTAGAGGGCTATATGCTTCGATTTTGCTGCCATTTGCAACAAACTCTGTATCCCACAACAATAAGTTTGCAGTATCTAGCTGGCGTTCGACACTTTTTTTCGATACGCCAGGCGTAAAATTATCGCAGAGAATTATGACTTCGCGCCTTGCTTCTATCCAATAAAACGTCGTAGTGATCAACAGTGCTATTGCCGCTATTGCAACAACATCAGCAATAATGGAACGCTTCATGGCCTGCACGTGCTACTTCTCCTCTACTTCCTTACACTATTCATTTAAAACCTTGCCGCAAAAAATATCGCAACGACAAGGCGCACTTATATAAAGTGCAATTAGGTGGTTTGGATCAAATCCCACTTATTGCCAAACTTATCTCTAAAGATGGCTACCGTACCATACACTTCTTCCCGAGGGGTTTCTAAAAATGCCACCCCTTTGCTTTGCATGGCATTGAAGTCGCGCCAGAAGTCGTCAGTATTCAAAATTAAAAATACTTTATCGGCGGCTTGGCTGCCAATGAGTGCCATTTCTGTGTCATTTTTTGCTTGCGCCAACAACAAGCTCGTAGCACTGTGTGGTGGGGTTACCAGAACAAAACGCGAGTTTTCGCCGGTTACTTTGTCTTCGGTTAAGGTAAAGTTTAAAACCGTGGTGAAGTATTCAATGGCACTGTCGTAGTCGTCTACAAAAAAAGTAATGGCCGAGAGGTTTTGCGTCATAAATCAGGATCACTTTGAAAGTTAAGCTAAGTTAGCTGCGCATACTACCTAAAAGCTGACTGAGCTGAAATGCGGGTTGTCAGTTATTGCGTGAAGTTGAGCGATTTCATTAAGCGCAATATTTTGCGTGTTTTTGTCGATGGACATTTGAATACACTCTGTGGCCACGTCGTTGCGTTTATCGATGACTGTGGTCAATGCTTTACCGTTTATCGTATTCCCGTCTTTTAATACCACGCTCACTTCAAGCCCATACATACACGCAATTTCGATGTAGTCGTAAAGCTGGCACGCTATGTTCACATATTCCCCTATTCTTTATTCAAGTGGCGACCAATTAGTAGATAAGACCTGACGTTCACAGCAAAACTTTCCGCATCTACCGCGCATACTTAGCACTTCACTTTCCACAATAAAGGACCAATGTTTAAATGCCGTCGCCTTGCGGGGGGCGATTAATTTGCATGAGTCACTTCACAGAAGTCTGACCTTAACAAATGATCTTTTTTTAAGGTTTGCTCAGTATTGTTAGTACTGAAGGATTTATTTTGGTGCGCGAAACACCTAAGCGCTCGAACGCCCCTCATGTTTCTTAGAGGCATTTTTTAGCAAAGGGTTCCCGCCAAAAATTCAATACAGGAACAGTAATGAACAAGCTACTATCCGCATTTTCTTTAGTTTCAATAGCCTCGTGCACCTCAAGCTTCGCAAATGCCGACGAACTTCCCTTTAATTTAAGCGGTCATGTTAGGGTTAACTACGGGCATCAAGACTGGCAAATTCCCGAGTTTAGAGATGGTTTCGAATTTGAATCATTCAAACTTGGCGTGTCGGGTGAGTCAGATCAATTTAGCTATAAAGCCGAATATCGATGGTACGAAAACACAGACTTCGACACAGTAAGGTTCGCCGACCTGACTTATCATTTCGATGAGCAAACCGAGATTACAGCAGGTATAACCCAAACACCGTTTGGTTTGCAGCCCTTTGCCAGTAACAACTTTTGGTTCTCGGTAAATTATTATCTTGGCTTCGAAGATGATTACGATGCTGGGGTGAAAATAAACCATGATTGGGGTAACTGGGATTTTCAAGCCGCCTATTTTATGAACGACGAGTACAACGATGCCGCTGAGTTTGGGCGCTATTCGTTCGACGTGGCGGACGACGGTGAATATCGAAATAAAGAAGACGGCCAATACAATTTACGTGCTAACTACACGGCAAACTTTATTCGCGGAGGCACTACCGATATTGGCGTGTCTTACCAGTACGGCAACATCTTAAACCTGGATACCCTGGACGATGGTGATATGAATGCCTATGCCGTGCATATGCGCCATACCCAAGGCGACCTTAAAGTCGAACTGCAGTATATCGATTATGAATACGATTTGGCTGCACCAGAAGGGCAAGCAGACGATCGCATAGCGCTATCCTCTTTCACCTTCCCGTTCTTAGCCGCGGCCGACGGTAAAACCTATTCAGCAAACCTTGTGTACTCTGTGCCTTATAAGTTTACTCACATAGAATCACTTACTTGTTACTCAGAGTACAGCGTGGCAAAAGGTGAAGGAAGTGAAGGGAAAAACTCGTCGCAGTGGATAAACGGCTGTAGCTTTGGCTGGGATAAATTGTTTGTATATGTAGATAGTATCCAAGGCAAAAACATGTGGTTCTCAGGCGGTCCGGGCGTGGGACTCGACTTAGGTGGTAGACAAGAAACTACCCACCGCCTGAACATAAACCTTGGTATTTACTTCTAATCACTAACAGGACTTTGACATGCGATTACTATTAATAGCGACATTTATACTAGCGCTAGTTCCAATGCAAAGTTTTGCCCATGCGTGGATGAAACTGCGAATAGCGACCACAGAGTATGCCCCTTATACGTCAACTGATATGCAGCACGACGGTTATATCAATCACATAATCGCTGATGCGTTTTTAGAGACGGGCGTTGTGGTTGAGTTTGTATCTTTACCCTGGGAAGAAGCGCTTGAAGCAACGCTGAAAGGCGAATACGACGCCATCTCATACGGCAATTTTGTACGCGCCCGGGAAAGCGAGTTTTTCCACAGTAACCCTATTAGTGCGGAAAGCTTGGTGTTTTATGTTAATGCTGAAAAGGGCCCTGATACTTGGGCTGAATTAAGCGACTTAAAAGACCTAAAGATGGGCGTAACAGAAGGGTATTTATACAACGATGAACTTGCCGCTTACATTAAAAGCAGCAGTAATGTTGTGGAAAGTGCCACAGACAAAGACAATTTACAGGCGCTGATTGACGGTAAAATTGACGTTTTTCCCATTGATGAGTTAACAGGATGGTACTTGCTTCAGCGTGATTTCGATAGTGGCGACCGCAGAGATGTGATGCCCATTAAGCCGTTTATCTCAACTGTAACCACGCACCTGTTAGTGCCTAAAGGCGAAAGTGACAGTCAGCTTATTCTGTCGCTATTTAATAAAGGGTTAGAAGAGTTAACACTGGACGGAAAACTGACCCGCTTTAAACGCCTTCTAAAAGAAGGCTACTATCAGCATCCGCAGAAAAAAGTGAATTTTGACAGACGCTAGCTGGCGTTTCAGGCCTAAGGGGCTATAGATAAGCCCCGCTGGCTAAACGCCAAAGGCATAATAAATTAAACTAAAAGGGCAGTGCGATAATAAAAATAATCTATATACTTCAGTGCACATGATACTGATGTAATGGTTATTTCCTAATGCGCAGCCCTTTATTTGTGCGACTTTACGGGCGTGGTCGTTTTCGCTCGCTGTTGAGCACATGCCTTCTGCTAATACTCGTTGTTATTTCCCCGTTAGCCAACGCGTCGAGTGATGAAATAACCTTTGATGTCTCTGGCTCGTTTAGAGTGCGCTACGAGTCGTTGAATAACCCTATATTTCCAACATCATCAGCTGCTCGAGAACAAAGTAATCAGCGTCTTTCAACACGCTTTATCGTGAATTCTACGGTAAGTTATCAAAACCTCGCGGCAACGATTGAAATACGTGACTCGCGAGTGTTTCTGGATGAAAACGATCCAACGCTAACGGCCAATCAGGTTAATACACTAGAGCCTACACAGTTTTTTATCACCTACAAACCTGAACGAGAATCTAGCTTATACGAAGTGTCTGCGATAAAGGTAGGGCGTATGGAGCTCGACTACGGTAGTCGCAGGCTATTGGCCAAAACAGCCTATCGCAATGCCACCAATAGCTATGATGGAATTGTGGTGGAAGCAAGAGTTGCAGATTGGCAAGTACATGGCGTGTACGTGCTGCCGGTATCTCGCTTTCCTACTGACAGTGAAAGTCTGGACGGGAACGAACGCGCGTTCGACAAAAGCTTTAGCGAACGAAAATTCTTTGGTGTGTACGCTGAGTCAAAAGACAACAACGTCAAGCTGCAAAGCTACTGGTTAAAAGAAGACGATAGTGAAGCACTTGCCACCAAAAACCGTGATCTGTACACATTGAGTGTGGACTATACCCAGCCTTTCAATAATGGCCTGATAACAAATATAGAGGTGGTGGGGCAAACGGGAACTTCTTATCAAACCGCATCTGCTAACGATACAGACGAGAAAGACGTTCGTGCATATATGCTGTTTGGTTATGTTGGGAAACAGATTACAGACAACACCTTTCTTAGAGCTGAAGTTGACTATATCAGTGGCGACAACGACACAAGCGATGACACAATCTCTGACTTTGATACTTTATACGGCGTGCGACGTTTTGATTTCGGACCTACTGATGTATATCAGGCTATGCCACGTAGAAACCTAAAAGCAGTGGGGCTTCGAAGCGTGTCTAAGCCAGCAAAAGCGCACAACATTATGCTTGGTTACAAAGCCATGTGGTACCAAAAAGCACCTCAAGACGTGGACAGTTTCATTGGCCATCAAGTGGAAGCTCGCTGGCGTTATCAAGTGCGACCCGAGTTGCGATTAGTGCTAGGTGGAGCCTACCTCAAAAAAGGAGAGGGTTTTGCGCGTGGAGATTACAGCGACAACAGCGCCTTTTTATTCACTGGCGCTTTGTATACCTTTTAAAATCTCCGGCTAAATAGCCCGCGTAAACTGGGTACAGCAGCTTACACCACAAGCCTTGCAGATGAGCGCGTACTCTCTTTTCTGTTTATTATATTACTGATATGGTTAACGGCTATTTTGAAATGCCCATTTAGAGGTTGCCTTGTCGTATTCAGCTGAAACATCGTTTTTTGCCCGTTGTATTGCACTATTAAAATTGCTCGGCCCGGGTGTGCTTATGGCAACAGCGGCGGTAGGCGGTAGTCACTTAGTAGCATCAACTCAAGCGGGGGCGAAGTTTGGTTGGCAGTTAGCGCTGCTTATATTGGTAGTTAACTTACTCAAATACCCATTCTTTAGAGCAGGCGTTAGCTACACCATCAGTACCAAACAAACCCTTCAGCAAGGGTACTTGGGAATGGGGAGACGATATTTGGCCCTTGCCTTGGGTTTGAATACCATTGCGTCGGTGGTCAATGCTGCAGCGCTGTTGTTGTTTGCAGCAAGTTTATTGTCGTATTTTATTCCTTTCGATATCGCCATAACGTTGTCCGCTTCAGTGGTTTTGGCACTTATTTTAATCATTCTACTCGCTGGCCATTTTGAAGGATTGGACAATATCGCCAAAGGCATAATGGGCGTGCTTGTGGTGGCGACAGTCGCCGTATTCGTGGTGGCACTAAGCAATTATTCTGCTTCACCAGCACCTGCCGTGGCGCCGCCTTCACCTTGGACGCTCGCTACATTAGGCTTTTTAGTAGTCACAATGGGGTGGATGCCCGCACCTATTGAAATATCGTCCATTACTTCACTTTGGTTAAAGCGGCAGTGCAAGGGGCAAGCCGTAACGCCAAAGTCGGCCCTTTTCGATTTTAATTTAGGTTATGCAGTGACGGTGCTACTCGCATTGTTGTTTTTGGGCTTAGGTGCATTAATTTTGTATGGCAGCGGTAAAGAGCTAAGTACTAGCGGTATCGGCTTTTCCCATCAGCTAATTAGCATGTACTCATCAACCATTGGCCAGTGGGCGCATTGGCTTATCGCACTGGTTGCATTTTTGTGCA
Organism: Alteromonas sp. CNT1-28; assembly: GCF_022348345.1. NCBI lineage: Bacteria > Pseudomonadati > Pseudomonadota > Gammaproteobacteria > Alteromonadales > Alteromonadaceae > Alteromonas > Alteromonas sp. CNT1-28. The sequence goes on from NZ_JAKREZ010000043.1 coordinate 21,427, forward strand.
TATTTGGTTCGGCGCTAACCGTTTACGATGGTTATGCGAGGGTGGTTGCTGAAGCAATAGCGCTTCTTTTTAACAAAGACAAAAACGCACGAAATACGCTGGTAACACCGGTGTTACTGTTTATGGCAGTGGCGAGTTTTATCATTGTGTTGTTCTTTAAATCTGCGCTCTTGGCAATGTTAGGCTTTGCGATGACGCTGGCCTTTGTTACTACTCCAATGTTTGCTTGGCTTAACCATAAGCTTGTGGCACAAACCAAGCTTCATCAAGACGCGGCACCAAACGTGGTAGTGAAGCTGCTTAGCTATTTAGGCCTAATCTATCTATTTGGGTTTCTAATGGTGTTTATATGGTGGAAGTGGTTTAGCTAGTCACTTCCTACCGTAACGAGAGCGCAAAGCACTTTAGGTGCTTCGCAAGTCTCGCCTTAGTAAATTAGTTTAATTACGCGTACTTATGCGAGCCCCAGCGCAATACTCATCTATACTGTAGATGACATCGTTTGAGGAGTTCGCAGCTTGGTGCGTGGCAAAAAACTATTTCCTTCCACCCTTTTATTATGGGGTAAGCGTATCATGCTGCTTTCGCTTATGAGTGCGGCAATGTGGGGCTGTTCAAAAGAGCCGCAGCAAACTATCCACTGGCACAATGCTTACGATATTGAGCGCGAACTTCATCTTTTGGGGCAGCAAGAAGACCCTCGAGAAATCTACAAAAGGCTTCAAGGTATTAAGCAACAAGCTTCGCTACAGCTTTCTCAAATGCGTGAAGCAGGTAATCAGGACCCGCTATTTAGAGAATGGTTGGAGTCGCTACGCATTAGCTTATCGTTAGCCCCCTTGTCCGGCGATACCATTGAAACGTGTAGCGTGTGGCAAGGCGCCATGGAAGACGCTTGGGGAGTGGGAATAGTGCAGTTTAATGAACGAGCCAAACTCGTGTGGCGGGTAATGGTGGCTACCTGCAACGCACGAGTTCTCTCGGTATAGTACTAGGTTTTACTTAGTATAAACGGGGCGAGCCGCTGTTAGCGTTGCCACTTTATCTATCACTTGCTGTACTACTGCATTGTCTTCTGGCGCTGTTAACACATCACAAATCCAATGGGCTAATTGAGCACAGTCTTCTTCACTAAAATTGCGTGAAGTGACCGCAGGTGTGCCAATTCTAATACCACTTGTAACGAATGGCGACTGCGGGTCGTTGGGTACTGTGTTCTTATTTACCGTTATATTCACGCTATTTAATATCGCGTCGGCTTCTTTCCCCGTCATTCCTTTACTTACAAGACTTAGCAGGAACATGTGGTTGTCGGTTCCATTAGATACTACGTCAAAGCCACGCTTCATAAATACATCAGCCATAGCTTGTGCATTAATGACTACCTGCTTTTGATAAGCGCGGAACTCTGCTGTCATGGCTTCTTTAAGCGCTACCGCTTTTGCGGCAATAACGTGCATAAGTGGGCCACCCTGAATGCCAGGGAAAATTAATGAATTGAATTTCTTTTCAAGCTCGGGGTTTGACTTACACATAATAAGCCCGCCACGAGGACCACGCAGTGTTTTATGGGTAGTAGTAGTAACCACGTGAGCCGCGTTAATTGGCGAGGGATAAACACCGGCCGCAACAAGGCCCGCAACATGTGCCATATCTACGAGTAAATACGCGCCCACGCTATCAGCGATGTCTCTAAACTTCTGCCAGTCGACCACGCGAGAGTAAGCGGAAAAGCCCGCTACAATCATTTTTGGTTTGTGCTCTTTAGCCAAGGCTTCTACTTGGTCATAGTCAATTTCACCAGTTTCTGTGTTCAAGCCATACTGAATCGCGTTGTATAGTTTTCCCGAGAAGTTAGGCTTTGCACCGTGTGTGAGGTGCCCACCGTGATCAAGGCTCAACCCAAGAATGGTATCGCCAGGGTTTAATAGCGCCATATAAACTGCAGTATTCGCTTGAGAGCCAGAGTGAGGCTGCACATTCACATAGTCAGCTTCAAACAATGCTTTAGCTCTGTCGATAGCAAGCTGTTCTACTTTGTCCACCGCCTCGCAGCCACCGTAATAGCGCTTGCCCGGATAGCCTTCTGCATACTTATTAGTTAGCTGACTGCCTTGTGCCTGCATAACAGCTTTGCTGGTGTAGTTCTCCGATGCAATCAGTTCGATGTGATGTTCTTGGCGTTCGTTTTCTTGCGCAATAAATGCTGCGATATCTGGGTCTTGTTCGTGAAGGTGCTGGTTAAGTGGGTTCATGCTGGCTCCTAAATGTCATTATTTTGTATCTGATACTAGGAGTGTAAAAAGAATAAATAAAATTAATAAAAAATATGGCATTATAATTTTATTAAATGGCCTTGTGAGCAAGTTTGGCATCAGTAAGGCAAAACAGCAGGCAAAGCTAATAGAGAGGTGTACAGCAAAGTAATGAAAAACTTATCGATAGATTTTCTGCGTTCGTTCGTGCTTATTGCACAGACGGGTAGCTACACTCAATGTGCCGAGCAGCTTCAGCGCACACAGCCTGCCATTAGCTTACAGATAAAAAAACTAGAAGAAATGATTGGGGAAAAGCTATTTTCCCGCGACAAAAATCGCTTGGCACTAACTGGCGCTGGTAGTCGCTTATTGTCGTATGGTGAAAAGATAGTGGCACTGAACGATCAGGCGATGGCCGAATTTGGTAAACCGCAGGTTACGGGAAATATTCGGTTAGGCATTCCCAGCGAATTTAGTACAACGCTTATGCCTAAAATTATTCGACGGTTCACGCAAACCTATCCGGAAATATCGCTAGAGGTGCATTGTGCGCTAAGTAAAGACTTACTTAGTGAGCCGCTTAAAAGTCAGTTCGATTTAATTCTTTCGCTACAAGAAACACCAGATCCTCAGCAAGACGGTTACATCATTTCAGATCAACTGGTATGGGTGGGGAGTCAGCGCTTTGTAAATAGCGTGCCTGCTAAACTGCCTATTATTGCAGCACCTTCGCCGTGTATTTACCGCAAGCGAGCAACTAATCTGTTATCGGCTATCAAAAAACCGTGGCAGGTGGTGTATACCATTGCTGACTTAAACGGCATACAAACGGCCATTAACGAAGGGCTGGGTATAACCGTTCTTGCAAAAAGTTCGGTGCCGCCTGGGCTACACGTTTTATCTAATTCAGAAAGTTTACCCGAGCTTGGGCATGTGGGGGTTTGTTTGGTTAACCCTCAGAAAGTGTCATCGAAAGCGATTAGCTTGCTTACTGAAACCATTACCAACGAAGTCGCAAACTTTTAACAGGAAATAGCAGGAGATAGCTAGCGCGCCTGCTAAACAACAAAAAGTAAGCGCGCCGAGAGGAGTAACAGCTTTTCAATAAAGGCCGTCTATGCCTTTTTAACAAACTGCGCAGTCAGCATCATTTCACCCGCGCCATCTACCTTACAGTCTAGCTGGTGGTCTTTGGCATCTTTCACGTGTCGGATAACGGCTTTGGTGCCAATTTTAAGTACCAACGAACTGCCTTTTACCTTCAAATCTTTTGCTAGCGTAACTTTGTCGCCGGCTACTAACGGTGTACCGTTGAAGTCTTTAGCTGAGACTTCCTCTTCTACCTCGTTCGGGTTCCACTCGTGTCCACATTCAGGGCAAATAAGTAGAGGCTGATCTTCGTATACATATTCTGATTGGCAATGCGGGCAAGGAGGTAACGACATGTGGAATTCTCTTAAAATACTAAATTAAAGCGCTCGGGTCATAAAGTGGCTGTTGGGATCGATTGAGTAACTGCCAAATGGACCGCAATCAACAAAACCAAACTTTTTGTATAGGGTTCTGGCCGCTAAAAAGTAGTCTTGCGTTCCTGTTTCTAAACTTACCGAACTAAACCCTTTCATTTTCGCATGTTCTAGGGCAAAAAGTAATAACTGAGACGCCACACCGCAACCTCTGAACGGTTTGGCGGTGCGCATAGATTTTAGCTCGGCGCTATGTGTATCAAGGGTTTTAATAGCGACGCAGCCCGCAAGCTGTTGCTGCTTCCAGCCACTAAAAAAAGTAATGTTCGAAGCTTTTAGTGCTTCAACATCTAATGCATGTACGCTCTCGGGTGGTGATGTAGCATACATATCAGACAAATGCTCTTCTAAAAGCGCTAGCACTTCTCCTCCGGTGAGATCATCAATAATAATCTTCATGTGCTTTGGCCATTAGGTATATTCTGAGTAGACGGCGGTACAAGCCTGTTTGTTAAGTGCTTAAGGGTTTAGTCATGTTAAAAAAGCGGTCGTCTTCACTTTTAATGATAAATCCCACTTTTTTATAAAGTGAAACGGCAGGGCTAACTTTGAATACTCGTAAGTCAAGCGAGTTAGTATTGGCCCCTAACGCTAGTCTTTCTGCTTCTTCAATGGCAGCACTACCTATGCCTTTGTTTTGGGCGCTGGGTATGACCTGAAGGTCGCGCAATATACAGGTGTTACCGTCGTATTGAAGGCGCATAACCCCCACCGTTTCGCTGTCTACTTGAATGTCGTAATTAATGAGCTCTGCGGTAACCCCAAGCACTTTTTCGGCGTCCCAATCAGGCGCAAACTGAGCGTAATAATCGCGCATGTTATTAAAGGTAAACTCAGCAGCCCTTGGTAGGTTCGTACTTGGAATAAAGGTAATCTTCATCGCGTTTTCTTCGTTATTTATTGCAAGCAAGACTCTTATCCGTGACTTCTTGGTGCGAACATAATTATCGCCATACCAATCAAAGCGACAAAGGTGCCCACCAAGTCCCATAACGTTGGCTTCACTCCATCAACAAGCCAAAGCCACATAATAGCCATAAAAATATAAACACCACCGTAAGCGGCGTATACGCGCCCGGCAGCGGTTGGGTGAAGTGATAACAGCCAAGCAAAAAGCGCGAGCGATATAGCCGCTGGTACTAATAACCATATGGACTTATCTTCTTTCAACCATAAATAGGGCAGATAGCATCCAACGATTTCAGCAAGTGCAGTAATAACAAACAAACCAATGGTTTTTAATTCCAACGGGCAGACCTCTTTTGAAATACTGCTGGTAAGCAAATAAGACCTTTTGAAAAGGGCATTAAAGTGCTACTCGCACGCCATGCTAGGAAACTATCTTTCACTAGTTATCGTCGCTTTCAGAGCTAAACAAACCTCTAAAAAGCGCGGTAAGTGCTCCAGACACCGTATCTTCTATAGCATCGTTTTTATGGTCACGCTTTTTGCTGTATCGGTTAGTAGATTCTTCTCGCTGTCTTTTTTCAGCACTGGCACTAGCCCCATCAAGAAAGTCTCTTGCAGCCCTATCAGAAGTTGAAGCGCACCCTGTTGAGATTACGCATATTGACAAGATTACTATCAATTTAATCTTCATGTTATCTAAATTCCTATCACCGTATAACGTCTAATAAAGGGCATATTAAAGTGGAGCGTAACAACGAATCGTTATGTACTTTGCTTGCTCATACCTCTAATTGCAAAGAAGTAATAGATTAAAAAACCCAACCACGAAAAGAAAAGGGAAATGGCCCCCCATGCTAACTTGTGTATGCCTTTAGCTTTTTTGGATGTTAAGGCAATTAACGCTGGTAGAAGTGTAAGGCTGAAAAGCACGACAAAAATAATGATTTGCCAAAAACTCATATTAAAAGAACTCCTTATCTTTTGGTTTTTAATTACAAGGGCTGCACCAAGTTCACCGAATGTAGACATCTAACCTCTACTCGTTTCAATATCCATTGGTTTCAACGAATTATTTTTTATTTACTTGAACTACAGCCTATAGAATCAAATTTTCTGAATTACACACTATAGTCTTAATCGTCTTTTTGTTAAGACATTTACTGCGATTTTTGTTTTGAAGCGTGAGGCATAATAGCGTAAAAAACTGAACAAATTGCTATTACATAAAAAGAATGGAAGAAAAAGCCCACCATATTTAACGCATCTGCTTCACACTGTGTTTGCAGGCCAGAGCAAAAAAAGAACTCCACTACGAATGAAGACAGTACTCCTAAGCCAAAAATTGCCATATAACTGAACAACGGTTTGAGCTTTAGAATTCCAATAATCAGCAAAACAACAACTACTGGAATAACAATAATTAGCGCAGTCTGCATAAATCCCTCTTAGATTGATCAGGGCGAGATCGCGAACATTATTTGATCAAATTTAACTGTTAGTTGACGACCTGGTCTGGCTATGATCATATGCTCTCTTTTTGGGAGCACCACAA
>NZ_JAKREZ010000044.1:0-25916 GCF_022348345.1 Alteromonas sp. CNT1-28
GGTAGCGAGTTTTTTTGCATCTTTCTTCAACTGGAAACATTGCGCATGACTGTTTTGTAAAACGGACAGCGCTTGGTCGCTGTCTTTAACGAAAAATTGCGATGAAGAAAGGGTTCGCTCGGTAGTTACGATCACATTTGTCCACTCAATTCCCTGTACTTCAATCAGTGAGCCAGTGTCAGTATAAAACTTAGGAGGGTTATCTTTGTTTATAATAAACCACATTGTTGGTTGCTTCCTACTTTGAACTCTTTAAGTGTTCAAACACTTGATCATGGGACATGCCTGACTTTCGCATCTCGGTAACTCTATCCAATCCAGGAAGTATTTCGCTCTTGAAATAGGTGACTGCATGTTCATTTGATTCCGCTGATACCCTAAGCGCGACTGGATAAAAATCTTGAGCCTCTTTTCCCTTTGGAAGAAAGTTCGTATCGAATGAGGTATCTTCAGAAGGGAGAGCGACTAGACACCCATCAAGTGATTCCCAAATATCAAAATTTGCCATCGTTTTTCCTACATTTGGTTTTGAACAAAAGTAGAGACTGACATTAACAAACTGATAATTGAAATGACGAGTGCCACTGTGACTTTTTTAGAGTTCGCTTTGGCAATCTGCACCGTTTCTTCTTTCAACTCCAACTCACGTTTCTGCCGCTTTCTTTCAGCCTTTATCTTGCGATCATCGTTAGCATTTTTCGCATTTCTTAACGATATTTGTAGTTCAGATTCAGGAGGCATCTAATTTCCCATCTTATAAATTGTTCAATTTACTTAGTAATGCACTGCGCTTAATTGGCGTGTGATACCACCTAAAAACAACACGTTTATTCAATTCTAGTGTGATATCAACAACTGGCTGCTCACAGAAGAATCGCAACCTAACTACTTGTTCTCTTTTTAAATTCGCTTTTTCTTCGATGATGATATGCTCAAGTTCATTGAATAGAGCTTCAAATGTAATAGTTAAGCACCGTGACCTAATAGAGATAGCTTCATAGTCACCCCATGCATTAGCCACCCAATCAGGCTTGCTAATACTGTGTCTCGACATAAGATGCTCTTCACTAACTGATAAACGCGCTTGGTTATGTTTATACTGAACTTCATAACCAGACTCATTTATATCTAACACTTCAGCGTCAAATGCTGCTAATTGCCGCAGCCAAGCTCTTTGACTTGGACATAAATGTGTCACTCTGACTTTATCGCCTATTTGGCATGCATTAGACACTCGACGATATTTCCCATTAACCTTTATTTTTTGCCGGAAGTCCGTTCACAGCATCAATATCTCTCTGCTCGCCTTTTGAAGCTATTCGAGATATTTGCCGCTCTGACTTACCCCAGCGCTTAGCGATTTCTTCAAACTTCCAGCCCTTTTTATTGGCTATTAACTGAAAGTCTGTAACCCTTTTACCTGTCATATATGTTTAGTATGCTTAATCATATTTGCCTGTCAAATATGTCTGGTTAGAATGTAACAGGTCATGATAGGAAACTCAATTTCCCATCAGGATGGTCAAAAAGCTATCATCGCGTTGGAAGCCTTATTTTTAAAGCGGTAATAGGAAACGATTTAATTGGTTAACGTCCTTATCCTTTTCTACAGTCAGTGAGGCGTTACTAAAGGATGCCTTTCTTATTACCCTAAATCTTGTTTAAGTCGGATATTTTATAGAATTTATACTCGTGGAGAACCATAGTTAAATTTTTACCCCATATCGAGAAGGTAATTAATGATTTCTAAAAAACGGAAAGCTGCAATATTTTACTCTGCTGCCGCTATTATCAGTGGAGTGACTTTTGCTTTTCACGAAGATATATCATCCAAACTAGATGTTCTTTATACCCCTAATGATCCTATGGCTGTAGCAAATGATTTTTGGCTTACCGTATTGGAGAAAGACGAAGCAAGGGCTCACGACTTTCTGCTTAAACCTGAAAAGGGTGAGTTAATCCCAGGCTACAATAAACTGGATAGAGCAAACCTCAGTAAGATTCACCAAGACAATAATGTCTATTTTATTGAAACCTCCGTTCGTCTCCTACGAAACAGTCGGCAATTTAATATCCCAATGTATACAATTGTTGCTAGTGAGAATGGTGAATTTAAAGTTGATTTAAACGCTTCATTAGCCTCAGTATCAGATGCGGCACTAAAGCAGTCAATAGACTATTACATTTCTTCTTTAGAAGGTGCACAGTCAGTTTTTGTGGATAAAAGCAACATTGGGAGTGACCAGAAAGCTGAATTACTTAAATTAAACTTCAAGATGATTGACGAGATGACATGCGACATGAAGATGAAACTTAAACAAGAAATTAGCCCTGATGGTGACGTTCCGCTCAAATGCTAGATTCACAAGCCACTTCCACAGTGGCTTTCAACTCTCTGAACCTCGTATGCCTTAGCTAATACATTTCAATCTTCTTGTGGTCTCCTCACAGATGCCAATTAAGCTCGTTAATAGATAAGTATTGATGTGAGGCTAATTTTCACTAACCATTTTTCGCGGGTATAGCCCTAAGATAAAATGACCGCCAAACTCCTCAACTCTGTTAAATCTTACCAAACCTGTCAGGTCTGTATCTTCATTTTCAATACCTCCATCCAGCCTCCTTTGTAAGGAGTGGACGAGGTTCTTTGATACAGGCCCATAAAACACACCAAACTCTCCATCCTTTTCTTCTACGGACAAGATTTTTATACCACCAGCCACATAAGAGTTAGAGTCATCACTATTCTTATGAACGTGCACTAAATTTTCTATGTTGGGAAGTAACTCAACTAATTCGGTATATTCTTGGGCATGGTTCTCTACTACAACCATCTCATCTACCACCAGGAGATCTAGGATACTTTGATCCTTTTTGATAATTGACGCCTCTAGAACTTTAGAAAAGTTCTGTGGATTCCCCAATGTTTCTTTGATATCAAAATACTTGACGCTTAAGTCTTTAGATACATTCCAAATCACTCTTGACGAATAATTTTCCGATTGATGTCCGATCAAAGACACCAAACCAACGATAGCTACTATAGGCAAAATTAAATTAAGCCTCTTCATAGTCTTTTCTATTTCAAACATAATTCGTCCAGCACCTTTTCTATTATCGCTTTTGAACGACAGTAAAAGTCTGCATTACTAGTATTACTCGTGTAGTTAATTCGCTCTACACTCGGATATAGCGAAAACAATTTATTGATATTGGGTGGAGTCTCGTATTCGGACAAGGCTGTTTCAGATTTTTCTATCATAAAGGCTGTTTCCAAATTCCCGTGTTTTACAAGAAAATCAGCTATGACTTTTTCACCTTCAATTTCTATCGAGAACAATGGTTTTTTTAACTTAGCACCCATCTTTTTTTCGAGAATGCATTTAATAGCTATCTTAGCGAAAGTCCTTTCTCTATCGGAGGAAACCACCATGAACCCCTGACCATTAACCACAGGGGCGGCGAAGCACCGGGTAACACCGAATTCATCGTTATTTTCATCTGATACAGGGGAAATAATCATGGCCACCAATATCGGCCCTTTAGATAAGCTGTAAGCGCCCTTTAACTTGGTTAAGGTGATTGTAGAAGGGAGAAATACGTCCCACCCATCTTTAACCTTAATTTGCCACCCATGTTCCTCTTCAAGAATTGTATCGACATGCGCTAAGACCAGCGCCTGTGGCCTGTTTCTCCCGCGCCACAAATGCTGTTTCCGATTTAGGTCTTCCTTGCAGTTCTTCAATTGTCCAAAACCGAAATGGAGGTATTGAAATAAACTTTTCCCACCAATACTAAAACGTCTAGAGGCAGAAATTATTCTATCTCGTTCATCAGCAAAACCGCTCTTTTGCTCAGAAGAGAAGAGACCGCAATTCGCCTCAGAGAATAGAGATGCGACCAACGTATAAAGTTTGTCTTCCTTACCCACTGATTCGGAAACGCCGGTTATTGAAGGACTAACTTTAGAACCACCAGCTTCATTCGCACTTACACTAAACGAATAGGAATTAGCTATCTTAGTTGGGCTTTCGTTACTTTCTGAGCTCTCACTAAAGATTTTGAATAACGGGCAGGACGACTTATGTCTGCCCCGCCCTTTCACGGTAGCTAGAAAGAAAGTATTTGAAGTTATAAACCTCTTAATAGTGACTGGTACTTCGCAACTGCAAACCACCCAATTGCCATACAATGATTTGAGTAAAAGCTGTGTTTCTCCCCCTTTTCCAGTTAAGAGGTTGGTTTTATCTGCTGAGAGTTTCTCTATAGTAAGAGGCTCTTCTTTAATGGCATACTTCTTTACTACTCTCATGCTTCCTCTCATGCGACCGTTGCAACTTTAATAGGCGTATCACTTACCCCTCTTAAATACGCCTCTTTCCACAATGTATGTGGCCAACCAGACAAGAATTCATGATGAAAAAAGTTATCTGTTTCACCCACTTTTAAATCTACTCTATCTTTGACACCCATTGAGAATGCTTTTCTTAGAATAAAAATTCTCAGTTCTTTCTGCAGTGCAGTATCAAATTTTGAAGAGTCCAGTGATGACCAACTTGCATTCTTGCCGCTATCTAGACGGTACACCGGCGCATGGTAACGAGTCCCAAACGCAGTAAACATTTTTAATTTTTCGCTGACTGAATGACTGTTACAGTTTTCGACTCTTCATCAAAGCAAGTATAAAGAGGGTAATCAGAAGCAAAATGAATAACAGAAGTTGTAACATCCTCTTCCTCGATTATGAAAGGGGCCTCAACGTAGTAGTCCGGTCCATCAAAGTAGAGGGTATTCCAACCGTTTTCCTTAACGATTCGTTCCATATTCTTCTTTAGAGAGCCAGGTCTGATTAATGTCGATGTAGACTCTTGCTTATCTGCTTGACCAATTAAGCTAAATAAAGCCTCATCATTATTCATGACTAAATCGTATTCTTCCTGTGTCAAAGATACGTGTGGGTTCTGACCTTCCATAAAAGCATATTCAGATTTTAATTCGCGAAATTGCGACTCAGACAGTACAACAGCACCTTCACTATCTTTAGCATATTTCTTACCTTTCAACTTCACAGTTTCGTCGGTGGCAGTACATCCTACCGTCATGAGGGCTACGATTAAGGGGGTGGCAATGTGACTGAGGTTTCTTTTCATCTGAGAGGCCTATTAGTATTCCAAGATATTGAGCATTTTGTATTGCTACACCTTATACATTGTTGAAAAAATCCCTTCATTGGTTTTTCCGACTTATCGACTTTTAAATGACTTTTATAAAATCTATCACCCTAATAATTCTTGTGCCCCTGTCTGCGGTATCTTTCGGGCAAACAATAGATGAGCTCGTGAAGAAAGCCGAATCAAGAAAGAAAATTTCTGAGCTGGAGATCAACAAGGCTTTGATAGGGGCTTACTCTAACCACAGAGAAGCTAAAAAAAACAAGGAACAAATTAAAAATTCGGCAGTGAAAATAGAGCCTTCTCGCTGCTTTTGGACTGTCACCCAGACTTCTTTTCATAAGTGGCAATTGCAAGACATCACGAGCGAAAGAAAAGATTTTATCGTTACAGTGGACGTTAACAATCCTGAGCAGGACGAAGCTTTATTGCAATTTTTCAAGGAGTGGATTCTGAGAGGCTACTCTCTGGCAAAGTTTGAACAGTCACCGGATGAACCATGCGAAAAGCACATCCGTCTTCTGAAAGTAGATTAACACCTTTAACTTAATAAAATTGAAAGGGTCAAACCGTACTGTGTAAACTTAAAAATTGGTGAAGTTTAAAATTTAGAACGCCATTTCGATCAATTGCTGGGCTTTGTATCCTCCACTCTTCCTCTTTATTACGAGCGTACTCGTAAACAGATAAAAAGCCCCTGTGCACATCAGCGTCGGGTTCATAGCCTTCTAAGGATACTCTAGCATCTTCAAAATGCATAAGTTTAGTAAGAATACTGCAATCTAATTCTTTAAGTGCACTATAAGTTTTAGTCTCATTTAGAAGCTCAAAGTGTGGCGCGAGCTGATTGGCCAGTAATTGTAATTTTCTACTTTTGAATTCCTCGAAAGTAACTACAGTGCAGTGCCAATCCTTAGCTCTGTACTTATGACCATTGATGGTCTTGTAATATGCGTCAACACTATGCTTTTCACCAATGGAGATCCACAAACTAACTCCAGGTTTGTGACGATGGTGTTTAATCAAAGATGTAGAAGCAGACCAGAGGATTATTTCGCCGTCTGGTTCTTGGGTAGCGCAGGTGGCACATCTAGGCCAAAAGTCCACTAACTCACAGAGCATATCAATTAAACTGCATTCCTCGTTAGGCTGAGGCTTAGCAATATGAGCTTCTACAGCATTTACTTTTCTTCTATTTATAGTGTTCACTTATTTTCCCTTTAATAATTTCCCTCAAGCTAAATTAGTTACATGCTCGGATTAGGTAAATAGATTTCCCGACTTACTTAATAAACAGCATATTAAATTCAAGATATGGAAATTTTTACGTTTTGGAGGCAAAGAGAACCTAAATAATAAGCTAACTACTCGCGGATACTCTCAATGCGCTAGCTGCTTTGTGTCGGTCGAATATTTTTTCAATATTCCAATTGGATAACTCTATTTCGTACTGTTGAACGCCAGCTTTTTCTAAAAACTTAGCGACCGTTCTGGGCTCTCTAAATGTTTTTATTTCTGTATTACTTGAGTTGGTTACAAAGTTAGTAACAGAACCTTGCTTGAAACGTACTACCAAATCGCCATTTTCATTACCAACGACTTGAAGTTTTACTACTGATGCCTTAACTCTTTTCGATAAAACCTCAATGTTCATTAGCGCTTCCAACAAACCTGAACGTTTGCAAACACAGGAACCCTCCAAGTAGAAATAAATATCGAGAGCCTTCGTACTCAACAATATCCCTAAATGATGTAGAGCGAATAGGGACCTCTACTATTTCCGTACATTTCTTACCACTCAAAAACCATATTGAATTTATCGACTTAGTCAGTCGAGTAGCCTGCATTGCAGTTTGACATTGCACGTTGGCCACGTGTGAATACCACCCATCGTCGAGTAACTTATTAGCAGCCTCACCAATCACTCTCCAGAGTTTTTGTATTTCAAAGCTACTGCCCTTTTCTACAGCCATGCGAAGCGCACGTTTATCAAGGAGTTGGTTATAAGTTTTCACTACAACCTGTTTAGTCTCCTCTAGGTGTTCAGGAATAGGCACGTTGTTAGCTCTACTCATATTTCTGAGTACATCTGATTTAAGGTGGTGCACAGAGAATGTTTTCAAGATTGATGTTCCATTTTCAAATTTAGTTGTATTCTCTTTTGTAACCAGGCTTTTCAAAACTATAAATGTTCAATTAGTCGGGTTTCTAATTCCTATATCCCGCCACTTTGCACACAATCCTTTCATTTGCTTCAAGGACCGGTATGGAATTTTCAGAAGAACAGATTAATTTCATTGTGGCCCCTTTTGACCAGCACATTCTACTAAGTGCACCTCCAGGTGGTGGTAAATCGAAAGTGACTCAAGCTAGAGTGGCTTATATGTTGAGTAAAGGCATCAACCCTGAAACGATGCTAATTACAATGTTTAGTCGCCCTGCAGCGGAAGAGTTTAGGCGTGACATGCAAGCCTACAATATAGAAAATCAGCCGCGCATTAGGCATTACCACCAGCTTGGTTACCGTCTTTGCCAGTCATTAGAAAAACGCAATTTGATACCTACTAGAAAATTAATTGAAGATGAGAATCAGTGGTTAGGAATTTGTAGAGATAATTTGCGAAAATCAATCATTGAGCATGGTACTTCGGATATAAATGCTTATGACCAGTCTGTTATTGATAACTTTCTCTCGTTCGTAAATTTTTGCAAAAGTGACACACTTCCTGCCGCGGAAATGTTCAGCAGATTAAAGCTCCCCTCCGACCAACAGCCATTTATTTTAGGTTTTGAGTTAGTTGAAAAAGAGCGGAAACGACTAAAAATCAGGACGTTAAGTGACTTGATATATGACGTTGCAGTGGCATTAGAATATGAGGAAAAGATCTATAAATCTATTGCTAATAAACTCGATCATATTGTTATTGATGAGTACCAAGACATAGACCCTGCCTCAATGAAAATCTTTCATGCTATGGCTGGTACAAGAGCAAAATTCAATTGCATTGGTGATGATGACCAAACAATTTTTGAATGGAGGGGTAGTAGCCCTAAAACCATGACTTCTGATTGGGACGCCGTATTCCCCACTTCATCCAAGCTTCACCTAACCAAGACATACAGGTACGGACATGAGCTCGCTCTCGCGGCTTACAACTGTATTTCTAGGAATTCGGAAAGAACAGAAAAAATGTGTCTTTCGCCTTTGGATGCTAATAAAACCGAAATAAATATTGGTTACTACGATGAGCCGGCGCACGGGACGCCCCCATATGCTGATACTAATCAGTCCTCAATGATTGCAGCTATTAAGAGATTTATAGAGAAAGGTAACAGCTACTCAGACATTGCTATTTTACCGCGAATGCACTCTGTAACACCTTTCATCGAAATTGCTCTTATTAAGGCAGGTATCCCTTATTCAATGCACTCCAAGAGTACTTCTATAGCAAATACACCGCTATTTAAATCAATTGCGAGTACTGCCGCGCTGTTTGCTATGGAAGTAAGTCAAAAAGAGAAGTTCTCACTATTTGCTAAATCTTTAACTTTCCCACGACTACCAGTTAAAAGGGAAAAATATAAGGACCTTTTTTCACTAGTGTTTAGTGAGGGAGCAATTGATGATGAATCATTGCTAAATATATTCCCAGGCTCTAAACCTTTCTTTATAAAAAGCATAAATCAGCGCCTCAATAGCCTTAGAAACTCACTATCAAAAGAATCATTTCAAGAGTTCTACGACTCATATATTAACACATTCTTGATGCCACTAGTTTTGTCTGAATCAACTAAAGGTAAATCTAATATCCCTAAAGAGTCACCCTCATTGCTAGATGGGTTTATAGAAATTACCAAAGGGGCAACTGATTACCATCAATTCAATAGAGCGCTTAGAGCTATAGGTAGTGAGAGCTCTAACAAACTAGGTAGTATTTCTATTCTGTCACAGCATTCAGCCAAAGGGCTGACTGTAAAAATGGCAATCATACCTGCTTGTTGCGAAACAATTAGCCCTTCAATCATACCTACTAAGGTTACCGATTTAGAGTCTGAAAGACGCGTTTTCTACGTTGCTGCTACCCGTCCGAGAGAAGAGTTATTGCTTATGCTGCCTCCTGATAGAGAGTTCATAAAACTATCTGAGACTGAAATCAATACTGCACCGGCCTCTCACCAAGAAGATGTAAATTATGTTTCACGATTTGTCTATGAAATGAATATTCCAGGCGCGAAGCGCATATCACACGCCATTCATGAAGGAGCTGGTGGTGATCTCGACAACTCACCTTCAAAACTAGAGTTCAATCAATACCTATCTCGATTAGGTTCATTTGCAAGAGTTAGATAATGGAAGAAAATCAAAAACCCGAAAAACAGTGGCTAGTATTAATACAAGGTACAAGTCTCCACGCATACATTAAAACATCGGAGCCAACTTACCTTTTGGCTTTTATTTTTAGTCTACTGACGTTTGTAATCGTCATTGTAGCGATTCTACAGATTACAGTGGGAGATTTGCTCACTGCAGACAAGAATCCTTTTCCCTACGTACTCAAGCTGATTACTGCAGGCTCATTCTCGATGTCGCTGTCTAACCTTTTTGCAAAAAAAATAATCGCATTTATTACTTGTGCCATATCGGCAGCTTTCGCATTGTTCTTACTTAGGTATGCTTAGCATGAACATACGCATTAACCGAATCTCTAATTTCCTTCTTAAAAAAATAAATGCTGTGGATCATTTAGATACACTACCAAAGAAAACAACTATTAGAACTAGTTCTGAACAAAGTGCGTTCATCAGCTCGATACAGAGTGCAATGCATACTGGAGCATCTTTCAACGATGCAGTATCTTTGGTTATTGATTGGGCGATTGAAGCGAACAATCCATTGTTTAACCGCAATATTGGCTTTGCACGAGCATTAGGGCTATTTGGTTCCCATAACATTCCAGAAGTCCATATAAACCTAATCTTAAAGGCGTTATCAATTCCTCCAGTGAACACTTCTGCTTTGTCTGATGGGACGGAGTTTGCCGCGCAAGTTGGTGAAGATAATTTATGGAAGATTTGCAAATTCTTTGGAGTACAGCGAGGTTTTTTGATTGGTGAAACAAATCATGTTCATTATGTTCGGCATATCGCTCAGAATGAATTTGAGAAGGAAATCGCTAGCAAAGTTAGAGAGCATGGGAATTTTCAACCCCATAATACTCTTCTAGCAATCGACAACATGGATAATAGTGGGGGTGGAATATTACTTTATCTCCAACAAGAAATGAGCGTTGAAAACGAATTTTTATTTAAAAAATTTTATTGCGTTGGGTTTTTACAGAGTAATTATGAGAACTTCATTAATAGCTTTGCGGATTTCCTTAATAAGAATTGGGTTCGTCAGAGGTTGATTTCGGTGTCTGGTGTCAACTTTGATTTGCTTTATAAGGGAAGCTCACCTATCTCTCGTTCTTAGACTATTATAAGAAACCGAAAAAAAGCCAGCTTAATGAAGCTGGCTTTTTTTATATAGTTAATTGGCCATTAATGAATGATATTCATATTTGTAACGTTGATAGCTGAGCGGTTCACCCGTCTCATCAACGAGAGCAACACTATCAAACGCTTTAATGAAGGCTGCACTTTCTAGGCTACCGGAAGTAGGTTTCTCGTAGGGATAATCGCTTTCTAGATCACTTAGTTTATAAACACCGCTATCCGACGCCATTTCTAATGGGATATCAAATAGGCTTTGACCAGGAACGTTAGCGTTACTTAAATACTGATAAGCTAATGCAAAGTGGCTTTGTAAGCTAGGGTCATCATTGAGGTTCTCAAGATCCTCTTCAGAAACTACAAAAGTAGTGTCGTATAGACCATGGTCATTTCTATCTGCAGGAATACCTGTGAAATAATTAGCCTGTCCATTCGCGAACCATTTAGGTAGTAAATTTCCGTGTACTGAGTTTGAAACCCCAACTTGATACATTTGGATCATAGCGTTTCTAACAGCCCCTCTGTAATCATCAGGAAGAGATACACTTGGCGCTACAATATTTATGCCTGTATAGGTCTCTTCTACATAGCTTGAGGTGTTTGAGTGCATGCATACTTTGATGAAGTTTCCATGAGAAATATCATCTTCGCTCCATGAGTATCCATCTACACCGCCAGCTTCTATTGCTAAGGCAATCTGCTCATCCTTAGATGCTTCAATGTACTTGTCCCAAGCATAATCAATTTTTTCATCTTCAGACCAATCTGCTGAAGATTCAGGTAGAGAATTGCGTACACTGTCCAATTCAAAATAATTTTTGATAAGAGTATCTAGCGCGAACTTAGCTATGCTTCTTCGCTTCTGCATGTATTCACCGATTGAAAGTCCAGTAAGAGAACCTATTTCTTCAGTCTCAGAAAAGATACCAAATACCGTTTCATCTAGTACACCAGCGACAAGCTTATAATCATTGATATCATATTCGGTCTCACTAAAAACTTGAAAGTGTTCAGTTTCAAAAAGAAACGCGTCATTTGAAGAACAACTTAAAGAATTTTCTCCAAGAGTTTCATGTAATCCATTATTCGGATTAACTTTCGCATAGGCATTTAACCCAACATTCGTTTTTAATTCGCCGTCAACGGCATCTACAATTACTTCATTCCCATTGTCTGAAATTCCATCAACCTGATCATTGTTTACTGGCTCAGGGTCAGAGCCACCTCCTCCACATGCGGAAAGTGATAAAACAAGTGATAGTGCGATAATAGTTTTAGATGATTTCATTCATACCTCAATGTCAAAAAATTCCCTAACAGCAAAACTATTTAAACACGCACCCCCGACAAAATCAATTGTTTTTGTCGGGATATACGACATTTATAAATTATTCAGCTTTTCGGTAAGTTCAAATTGCTTTTTTAAAATGGCTCCAGATACTGCGTTCTTAAAGCGTCTAGTATCATTTTTATACCAGTCGTCTAAAGTCTGTCGACTTTCACCAGAAAGCATGGAAACTTCTGAAACACTTTTAAAACCAAGATCCTTTAAAAATTTACTCAAGACCAAATCACGCATAAGAGCCTCAAAATTAAAAAACTTGTAAAGAGTTTATCAAAGTGGTTATTCTTTTTGCCTAAATTTTCCGATTTATCCTATGTTTAGTTCCAGCAATTATCTACCTACTCCATAAATGGCATAGATTCTCGCGTTTTCATCAGCAGTCATGAAAGCAACATCAGAATAGAAATTCCCACTCCAAAAGTTATGGTGATGACTGATAATGTGAAATTTAAATTCAGTAGCTGGGCGGCCGAAATACGACCAGCTTGCTTCCGCCAGCTGATACTCTTTCTCTGTGAACCTCGTGACAAATAAGTCATTCTGGTTATCAGGTCCAGCAAAAACGACTATTTCCTCAAATCCTTTCCAAGAACGCTCTAGAAATATTGTTCCTTTATCTAAGCCACCGGATCTAAAGAATAACTGAGTGTATGTTCTATCTGGAGATAACTTTGAAATTGCATCTTTGTAGGCATCATTCAAAGCACGTTGTGTGACGAAAAGGTTTGTTGCACGTCCAGTGTAGCTATTAGTTGAATCAAAATTGTCTACTTTGCTCAAGCCAATATCAGACTTACTTAAAGTAATATCACTAGTTAACGACTTTCCATTTATTTTACGAGACGTTCTTACAAATAATGAACTATCAATACCGTCGAGTTTATCTGCATCGGCAGCTTTTGCGTTCTTGTCTAATTTATCATTATTAAGTTTGTTGTAGGCTTGTGTTACTGCTTGCTGGGATGCATACAGACTACTACTGTTTCCCGTATAGCTATTTGTTATTGAGAAGTTCATTACTCTATCTAAACCAATATAGGCTTTATCGATTTTCCTACCATTAACCTTGTAATCACCTGAAATATTCATGCCGCCATCTCTGACAGTCATATCTCCCCCCCACAGAACTAACTCATCTGCAGAAGCCCAAAATCTCATATCATAATCTCTGCTAGAGTTAGCGGTTGCATGGAAATCAACAATACGGCCAACTTCCATTACGCCGTCAGTTCCTGTGTATGCAACTCTATTCTCAGAAGATGACCAGCCCCCACCATTAAGAGTGGCAACCTGCTTCCCATCCCAATACAAATTGCCTGAATTATTTTGAAGGCGCTTCCCAGCCAGATAAATATCTCCACCGGTTACTGTCACATCACCGTAAATAGTCGCACCATCGCGGGTCGCATCAACTCGCGCATTGCCATTCGAATACAACCGCCCCCATACATTATTGCTATCTGTATGGATTGCTATACCTCTATAACGATTGCCATTGCCTGCAGTAGCTTCCATCAGGATACCAGCTGATTCCTTAATGTTTCGTAGATAAAGGTTATTCGTGTAGTTATCTATGTATGAATGTGAGCCGTTGTGGTACATCCTCATATCTGCAGATGAGCCAAGTCTAACTGAGTAATTGTCTTGCCATTCGGTGTGGCCATTTACAACATCATTTGTATCAGTCCGTAAAAACTGAGTGCTATTTAATCCATCAAACTTATCAGCATCTAAACCAGAACCCGATCCGTCGTTTGCAGCGGTCCAAACATTTGAACCGTTAACTGTTAACTGGTCAGCCTCAACTCTTCCTGTTACTTCAACACCATAAGATGTGGTTTTTAATCTTTCACTGCTGTCGTAGGCTAGTCGAACAAATACATTTCCATCAGCAACAACCCTCATTGCCTCTCTTAGAGTCCCCCCGGTATTTTCAGACCTGAAAACCATATCGCCACCATGTGCACGGTTTTCCGTTATTAACTCCCCTGTGTAATTGCTAATATGGGATGTGGAACCGGTATGTAAAATTCTGAGGTCAGCACTATTACCAAACCTTGCTGAGTAGTTATCTTGCCACTCTGTGTTGGCAGCAATATTGTCGTCTTGATCGACTCTTAAAAATTGGGAACTATTAATACCGTCGAGGTTATCTGCGCTCAACCCAGAACCGGAACCATCATTTGCGGCAGTCCAAACATTTGAACCATTAACCGTAATTTGATCAGCCTCTAATCGGCCAAAAACTTCAGCACCGTAGCTACGAGTTCTTAATTTGTTGTTTCCGTTTTGCGAGAGTACGGCTGCAACTTCATCAGTTCCAGTAGTTACACGAATCGCTTCTTGAATAGTACCGGATGAATCTCTACCTCTAAAAACTAGCTCTCCACCGTTAGCTGCGTTTTGCACAAAAAAAGAGCCCGTATAGTTAGTAATATACGAGTCGCTTCCATTATGTACCATTCGCATATCAGCGGATGCACCCAGTCTAATTTCGTTGTTGTCCTGCCACTCAGTGTTCGCTGTCACATTCTGATTAGCATCAGACCTAATAAATTGACTTGAATTAAAGCCATCAAGATTGTCAGCACTCAACCCTGAGCCACTTCCATCATTGGATGATGTCCATACATCAGCACCATTGACTGTGACTCTATCGGCTTCTATTTGACCGTTTACATTTACACCAAAAGAAGTAGTTCTTAGTCTCTCAGTGCCACCTTGCGATAGTCTTACGCTTACGTTATCTGAACCGACTACCCTTACTGCATCTAATGTAGAGCCTGATGCGTTATCTGCTCTCAAAACTACATCGCCGTTGTTTCGACGGTTGTCTATATAGATATTGCCATTATTAAGATTACGTAAATAGAAATTACTACCATCGTAAAATGCTTCACTATCGGCACCGCTACCAAAACGTACTCTCCGCCCGTCCTGCCATTGAGTGTTAGCATTTACATAATCGTTAACATCGCTACGTATAAATGATGAGCTTTCGATACCATCTAATTTATCAGCATCTACCGCCTTAGCATTTTTATCGAGTTTCTCGTTGTTTAATTTAGTATAAGCCTGAGTAACTGCTTTTTGGGAGGCATAAAGGGTTGAACTATTACCGGTGTAACTATCAGTAATAGAGTAATTTTGGACTCTGTCTAGACCAACATCATTTTTAGTTGGTAAATTTACTGGCGAAAAAACTCTAGCGCCACTGTCATAAACGCCGTTAGTTCCTGTTACTTGTGTCGCTGACACTGAGGATGCCGAAACTTGGCCTAAATTCGCTACTCCTGTGGCCGTAACATTGGTTGTATTTACCGTGGTGGAGTTTACTGTCGTTAAATTACCAGTATTCCCAGTAATTGAATCTACTGACAAAGATGTAATAGTACCGGTATCAGATTGAACGTCATTGAAGTTGCCCTGTGTAGAATTAACCACATTGGCATCAACTTTATTTACCCCAACCAAATCATTCCCACCAAGGCGAAGGTCGGTTTCCATCGTATTTCGTGATGGGTCGCCATTGTCGACTCGGGAAATCACACTATCAAGGATTGCAAGTGTACTAGGTGCGCCAAATTGAACAGAGACCACCGAACCGGCAGCAGTTCCGTTTACAAAATTGCTAATGTAAGTTGCTAAAGACTGGTCGAGTACATCTACGGAAAGGACATAGCTTCCACCGACAATGGCTCCGGAAATAGATGTTCCGTACATCGTGTCGTAAGAACCGTAGTAAAAACCGTTTGTTGCCAAATCAGTAACATTTAATGGCCATGCATCATTCTCAGAGAAATAGTTAAGCGCACCACCTTTAAGTTCATTTAGTTTAATTGCGGTAACTTCTGCAGACTCAAATTGGGCCTCTTTATTGTCTGCAATGGTGTTAGCTATTTCATTGGCTGCATAAACATGGCCGTTAAAAGGAGCAATCCCTATCCCTAAAATAAATAGAGTTTTTTTGAAATGACTTATTTTTTTCATGTATTTTCCCTAACCAACATCTGCCCTTTTTGTCTTCAACAAATAGAGCCAGCAAAATAAGTTTGCTCATTTCGTAAAGATTGTTTTAGAGCAGAATTCCTGGCAGACAATGGTGTTATGTAACGGATACGTTCATTTGTGATGGTTGCGCCTCGTTTTAATAAAAAACTGACTAGCGCTTTTTTGTTTGGTACATCAGCTTCAAATACAAAAGCTGGAGAGAAACCGGGTTTCTCTATAGAAATCAGAACTCCTGTTAAACCCGTGAATGAAATTTTCTCAGTAAGCAAACCTGATAAAACTAGATCTTCTTGTTCTATCTCGCCTATTGCGCAAGTACTTAGGTAGTATGCGGTAGATGTTTTTTGTGCAAGAGTGAATTGCGCCTCTAATTTAGAAATCCCCTGGTTCACACCAGAGGATAAAAGGCGAGGGAGGAATACTGTAGACAGTAATCCTCCCATGATTAAAAACATCACCATATAACCCGCACCGAATCCTTGTTGATGTTTCTTCATCAGCATATTAACGGACTGATACTGTCACTGTTCCAGAGGTGCAGGTGGCTGATGTATGTACAGCCCACTTTTCAGCGACACGTGCGCAAATGTCATCTTGAAGGCCGTTAGCCGAAACAATTAATTGATCCACAGTGCTGGTGGCCATACTCCAGTCACCACCATCAAAGTTGGTACCCGAACCGTCACCAAAATCCTCAGAGATATATCCTTCGTCGCTTAAGTCTTCGATATCGAAGGTTGCAAAACCGTCTGTACGCCCCTCAGCTTTGATTCGCGCTTGTGAGATGATTGTAGTAAATGCATCGTTATACTTTTGCTCTTTACCATTCGCCGCAAGTGGTTCGCTTTTACTGATATTGTATGCGAGCAGTCCTAGAGCTAACACGCCTATGATTGCCCACTCTGCTGAGATGTAACCTTTTTGCTTAGTCATTGGTTTAAAGTTTTTCATTGCTATTTCCTCGTTTGTTAAAGATTGTTTTGGTAGCCTGCTAGAGCGTCTAATACTCCACCCAGTCCTAAAAAAACTAGAATTATTCCCAGGAAGAATCCTGTCATTTGGAATTTTGTGATGTACTTGCCATTTTGTAATTTCAAATCTATTTCTGCGTTTTTACTAACCTCTACCAGCCCTCTGGCAAATGTTTCGTTATCGACATTTTCAAAATATCTTCTAAGGCGAATCATCTGAGCGTCACTGACTAGCTCTTTACCGAAATAGTCTTTTTTCTCGCTACCAATTCCTGTGCCGCGTATCATTTGTTTAGTAAAATATTGAATATATGGTGGGGAAAAATTTCCTATTACCTTGAGCGCTTCAATATCTTCTACATCTGCGAGCTTCAGGTATCCAAGTAAACGCAAAAGTCGAATGGACCAAAATTCTCTATATAATGAGAATGGCCAGACTGTGTCTAACCTTTTTCTGAAATTGCTAAGCCACTTAGTTATATGTAATGAAAAAGAATTAACACCTATATAGTCTTCAATCCGTTTTGCATTTTTCCCAAAGCTACCGTTAGGCATCCAATTAGCTTGACCTTGAGCGAACATCCAAAAGACAAGACAAAAAAAGAATAGAGCTACAGGCCAATAACTACTTAGAATGCTATAAACACTTAATGAGAAATTAACTTCTGGAGAGTCGGGTAATGTTTTCCCAGGCACCATAGGTAGAATGTATCCTCCGACCACATACTGAGCTCCAATGCCTAAGCAAAAAACAAAGCCAGGCATAGCTAATGAAGTTACTAGATTTCTTTTCAGCTTTGCCTCTTGTTCTACCAAATCTACGATGTTAAGCACTGCAGATTTATCACCACTTACCTGTTTGGCTAGTTCAAATCCAACGGCAATTATTGGATCGAAATACTTTGCCATAAGATTGTTAAATCCAAGCCCAGTACTGGATGCCTTTATCAAATTGTCAGTAATCTGAACAATGACATGTTTCTTTCCGTAGGTTGCAGCATATTGCTCACGAGTGCTGGTCAATGCTTCTACCATGCCAATATCAGAAACCAAGTATGAATTTAACTGCTTGATGAAATCTATTTGTTGCGGTTTTTTAAAGTCAGCCTTTAGCTTCCAATGGAAAAGAGCCTCTTTGAATTTGGATTTCAATTTATTACTAATCATTCGCCAAGCCTCAATTCTGCAGCTCTATCTACATCCACTCGGCCCTGCCTCAATTCAAAAAGAACCTTTTCACTTACTGGCAAGTAGCCTTTTTCAAGCTTCAAGTACTTATGCCATTCATCCCACTTTTGGTCATGAATGAATTTTCTGTCCTGGCTCTGAACATCAATCATTTCAACAAGTAGTTTTCTGCCGTCCTCCCCCGAGTAATGGCAGTGACTACACCCTTGAGGATTTCGCATATAAATACCTTGCAACGCCTCTTCATTTACCGAGACGTCTGTAAAGAATTGCTTTCTCTTATTATATTCTTCAGGAAAAGCTGTTTTCGCCTCCTCCATTGGCACTTTGCAGCGTGTACAAAGCAATCTTACAAGTGCGAGATAGTTGAGTAGACTTAAACCTTGAGGAGTAGACATGTCGGCAAATGTTACGCCCAAATCATTTAAACGTTTGGGAATACCAATTGCTGAGGGGGCGTGTGTACTGCTTATTGCTAACAGGCCAGTATTACAAACATCCATTGCAAATTTTGCGGTAAGAGGGTCTCGAATTTCTTGAATGAAGACCCCGTCAGGAGCCTGCCGCATGATACTTTTCAGCTGGGCATCGATTCCTATCTTCAAATCCATCGAGTTCTGATGGATATTCACATACTCGTAAGGTTTTTCTATTTCAATCGGATCTTCAAAAGTCTGGTAACTTTTATCTTTAGGCAGATTTAACAATACAGCAAAATTAGTAGTCGTCTTTCCAGAGCCGGTTCTACCCGCGGTAATTATTGCACCCTGAGCTTTCGACGATTTGCGCTCTAACAGCTCAAGTTCATTTTGAGGGAGGCCTAATTCACCTATTTTTCGGGCCTTCTTTTGTATTCGCAGGTTAACCATTAGTTCGCCTGCACGTGATGTTTTTGTTTTCGTGTATCTCACACTGAATTTAGCTAACAGAGCGCCTCGTGTGTCGTAGAGTGGGTACTTAAATCCTTTTTCTTGCGGAGTTGTAACTTCATCAAAGGTACCAATCGTTGCACCGACGCCACCAAGGCCATCATAAACAGCTGCACACATTGCTCGACCAAACGCATAGTTCTTTAATGGGTAAGTAAGGGATAAGAGCCTTCCATCAACTTTAAATAGTGCGTATGCAGTGTCAGCGCTTTTCGACAAAGTGATGTATACATCTTCTGCTCCAAGTTCATAAACCCTTTGCATTAGGTCTTGAAACTGGAGCAGAGTTTTCTCTTGATCATACTCACCAACGCCAGTTGCAACTGAAGTAACTTTTTCGCTTTTATAAGCTTTAATATCTGCAGCTTTTGCTACTAAAACACGACGAGTTGGTTTTTTATTTTCTTCTAAGTTACTTGTTAGTTTATAGATGCCATCCCTATTGTTTTGGCCACTATAGTCATCAACTACTAACGTTCCACCTTCAAAATAAATAGCCTGAACACCCAGCTCATTAGATATCTGCTCGATTAGAGAGATATTCTTATCCAAGGTGAGAGTACTTAGTTCACCAACTGATTTTAGAGGTTGGTAAAATCCGGTATTTTTATTAGAAAAGCTTATTTCCATGATGAGTTCCTAAAAACAAACCTTAGTTACTAGACCACCACTCACCCTGGTATCGACAAGTGAAACGCACTCAGAGAGATCATTGAGTTCGGTAACGCTGTGGCCTGCAATCATTACCCCCTCTCTAACACCATCATGTCTCACACCATCAATAGTTAACGAAACTCGAGAATCAGTTGATTTCCCTTTTTTCTCATAGCTTTGGACGATAATTTTAGAGGGCACAATTTCTTCTACTCTCTCATTAGCAGGTTTATTCTCTAGAGCTAGAGTTTCACCATTGTCTCGAAGTGTTGCTCCTTCACTAACAGCTTTAACCTTCTGAAGATATTTTTCTCGCTCTAATAACGCCCTAGCTTCTTCCTCAGCTAATTTTGCTCTTTGTGTTTTTTCTCTCTGAGCTCGTGATGAAAGTCTTAATGCAAGCCATTTAGCTTCCGCTTCGGGGTTTAGCGCGTAGTCATATATTTTGGCAATTGCTAACTGAATTTTATAATCAGGGGCTGGTACAAACTCAGGTACTTTTTCTGTCTTCTTTTCAGTAGCTAAGGGTGGCTTTTTCTCAGTTTTGTTTACTTCAAATTTTTCATCTGCAAATAACGCCGCTATATCGTCAGTTTGTTTATCTTTTTGTACGTATATCGCGTAAGCAAAAAAACTGCCTCCAAAGGCCAATGCTGTAGACAAACCAACAACGAAAATAATTTTCTTGTTTTTCAATTTATTAAGCATTAGTTTCAACTCCTGCTATTTCTAATTTTACGACCGCTTCCCATGCATCCACATATGGATTGATTGTCTTCATTTCTAAATAGCTGAATGAATAAGGGAACCCTTTAAGTAGCGAGCCAAATGACTCTAAATCTTCCGGGTGGAATATAGGGAAAGTGATTTCAGCTTCACTTATCTGCCATCTAGAAGATGTTTCACTTTGACTTGGAATAATTGCATAGTCGACGTCGTCCCAAAGGTCATCAGTGGCAGAACTGAGCCAGTTGTGAAATGTACCTACATGAAACCGGCCATATGAGTTGTAGATATTCTCTGAGTAAATCTTTCTTGCTAAAAATGCTTCACTACCAGAGACATTCAGGTTGTACTTCCCTTTATGTGCAAACTGGGTCAATTCCGCGACTAAACCATATGTCGACGTCAACACTAAGTATTCCGTGACCTGCCCATCACCTTCATTAACCACCTTAACTTCAGAAATCTCCCAACCACGAAGTTGCTTTGCAGACATTAATTGTTGATAAACATCTCTGAGTATTGGTTTAGGGTTAACCCCTCTTTTTCCGTCCGTATAGAAGTGTTTCAAACCTAAATAATGGTTTATTACTTTGACTTCTCTGTTCTTGTCATCTGCAACAACTTCGATGGGCTCATCAGCAGGAAAATATAGGTATGAGAAAAACCCAATCACCGATAGAAGTAGTAACCATTTGAAAGGAAACTTAGAGGTGCTGGTTCTTGCAAGCTCCTTTTCTAATTCGGAAGCTAAAACAGGTTTCAATGACTTTAATTCTTGAAACCCCTTTTCCCGTTCAATAGATAGCGGCAATTCAATTCCATCTAAGAGAACGGAATTTTCGTCTGCGGCCTCAGCATTGACATTAGAATAAAAGGGGGTCGAGGATAATTCGGAGGGGTAAAGTGAACAAAACCTTCTGAGCCTTTCAATGTCATTTGAATCACTATCTGTAATAGAAAACTCAAATTCATCTATAAAATTTCCATTAAATGTCGCGAAAAAATAAACTTTTTCATCTTTTTTATAGACGACGATTGCATCTCGCCCATCAAAATGCTCAAGAAGTGCAGGAGCAAATAAGGTAGCATTTTCTTCCGAGGCAAAAATGACTACCCCTGCGTCGTTTTTATATAAAGCTCCATGTTCGAGCTGTAAGCTCTTCAAATCTTCTAGATGCTCTCGTATCGCGCTTGCACTTGCGGATAGAACTGAAACTGTCTTAGTAGCTTTCAAGGCGTTCATATATAAACAGCCTCTACAATCATTACGATCTCAACTTCTGAATTTGTAGAGCTGCGGGTAATACCAGAAACACCATTTAGAGAGGTTATGCTTTGTACTTCATTAACTGTAAACCCACCCACTAAAACAGGCTTGCCCGGTCTAACAAGAACCATCGAAGAAAACTCACGGTCACTAATTTCAGGAGACTCGACTTCTTCACCTTCATCACCACGTGAACGAATATCGATTAGAGATGAAAGGCTCGTTGATATATAAATAACTACATCGCTAGGCCCGATGTTTGGTTTTATGAAGAGCGCTCTTCCAGACTCAACTACATCTTGTTCTACTGATGAGGTCACACCGACTTCAGCTGTGGTTCCAAGTGGCCTATCAGATATAAATGACCGCTTGTTTATATCAGTGATTTTTGCAATACGATGGTTGAATGCAACTCCACGTAAAGTTGCTTTGTCTAGGATAGTTCCCTGTTTTTGCAGAGCCGTTAATGCTAGGTTTGTACCTGAAGTATGTGAAAGGGTCGCCGTGCCTCGACTAGATAAACCACCAATTATGCTTTCAGATAAATTAGAGGCTGTTGTTAGTCCGAGGTCTGAACTACCGACAACGTTATCAAGAACAGCGAAATCTAAGCTGAAAGCCGTATCTTCAGTAACCTCTATAGCTGCCAAAGTCACATCAACTCTTACTTGTCTCAATTCGCGCTCTGTTTTTTCAGTGATAAACTTTTCAACTTTGTTCATCTGGAACGGAAGCGCTCTAACAAGCAATGAATTATCGCTTCGTAGCTCTTTAACTACGGCTCCCCCTTCACACTTGTCTAGTTGAGACAATTGGAAGTTCATATCACTTTCTAGAGCTTGTTGAACATGGCTTTTCTCACCAGATTCACCGCCTGATGAGCCGATGTTCAGTGATGACTTATCACCTTCTTCTCTACAACCAAGAACAGTTTCTACACCTGCCTTGAAATCTTCTAGTGGATCGTAACTTCCACTTAGATTGCTAAATTCGTCACCATTCGACTTCACAGCTTCCGCAGCTGCAAACCCATTAGAAGAACTATTGCTACTTTGAGATTGCTCTTCCTTTTTACCAATCGCAAAATCGTAGTTACCTGAGATATTTCTGATTGGAAATACACGCTCTACATATTTACTAAACGTAACCAGGTTTTCCTTTACATCTAATTGGTAACCTGTAGCAGATGCAATTGCTTCGAGGTAGCCACCTAAAGTTTTATGCGTCCCGTAAAGAGACACATCTAGGCTTCTCACTACTCCAGGTAGATATTTAACCCTAATATCTCTACTCTCAATTAGCTCAGAAATTACATCCTCCAAAGCTCTGTTTTTTACTTTGATGCTCTTTGGAGTTTTATACCATCCGGGCAGTTGAGACTCTTTTAAAGTTAGGACTGGTACATACATAGATGAAAAGGTATGTACATTTGGCGATGAATCTACCTGATCTCTTCTTGCCTTAGCCAAAAGCATTTCAGATTTATTTGCTTCTTCTGCTTCGTTTGGTTTGGTGAGTACTGAGCAACCTGCTATACCAGCGATTACAGAAAGGGTTAATAATAATTTAGGAGTGTTCATTAGCGTCTTACCCCAGAAAAGTATCTGCTGAATTCTGGGTCATTTCTGTAAAAAACAGCGTGGACGTTATTTGTGAAGCTTCCATATTGAACCGAATTATTGTCAACAAAATAAGGTTCAACAATTTGTTGAAATACTAGGTCTTTTTTTCTTTCAACAATGCAAGTATTTGCAGGTACAACGTGATCGCCAATGCGGCTTATTAGACCTTGATTGTTAGGATAAAAGGAATCGACCAACCTCTCTAGGTTTTCTATAAGAGCTCCCTTTTTAAGGTAGAACCCGAAGTAACCACGCTCCTCATTTACAAAATAAAGTTCGTCTTCTTCTCTTGTTTCACACCAATCCTCAGGGTGCGGTTCTTCCACAACAACCTCAATTAAGGTTTCCACTTTTTTAGGTTGTGTAAAAGTTTCTTTCTGGCTAGCTATGTTCTTCGAGGTTAAACCTTGCTCTTTTACACGTGAGGCTTTTAGTATGGCTTCAGGTTCTGAAGTACCTGTCTGGTCATTGATAGGACTGATAGCCTCAATCATTTCTGCTTTGCATTGTGCGATGAAAGCGTCCGCTGATTTGGCTAGGGCGCCCGACGACGCCATACCTATAAGTACAGCGATTGAGACAACAGTTTTTTTCATGTGTATTTTCATCCAACGTTTTGTGTTGGAATCAAATATACTGGGGCGGCGAATTTGAAAAAATCGTTTTCCCGACTTATTCAATTTTTGTCAGAAAAGCCTACCAAAATGTGATTTTCTTAGACTGGTTGTTCCAAAATTTTGTCAAGCCACTCATAGAAAGAAGAGAATTCGCTACACATCACTTCCCAAAAAGGTAACATTTCATCAAACCGGCTACTTGGCTCTTCCACTTCTCTGACTTCTGCCATCAGTTGATCAGAAAATTTCACTTTTGATACCTTACAACTTTCGTGCAGAGTTAAACTAAGCCTTTCTAGAAAGGAGATACCTAAAGAGCTACATTTTTTCCCGTGGTTTATGAGAACTTGTATCTCATCTGAGTGAAGGTCTTGCTTAGTTAATCGAGCTCTTGCAGATTGCTCTGAAGTTAAAAAAGTGCTGTCCTCAAGTGATATTTCACTTGGTAAGTTTTCAGTCGGCTTGTACAGCCATTGTGTAAGATGTAGTCCTACTCCATGTGGATTGAAATTTGACATTGAAAAAGACTCAATCCCTTTTCTCATTAAGTTAGTAAAAACTTTCTGATATTTCGCTTTGTCATTGGAGAGGTAAATATATTTTGAGTACGTGTCTATAATTATATTTAGGTAGTCCTCATCTGGCTGAGCCTCTGTAAGTAACTCTAGATATACTTTAGCCCTGAGTTCTTCCTCTTCTTCTTGTGTTAGCTTGGCCTTACCCATTTTAATATTATTTTCATTGGTTAAAATTTTCAGTTCATTGAACTTCCTACTTAGTAAGCTTTTTTTTATATTTTTCTTTTGGAACGTCATGCTAAGTAATATCCATCCGTCAATCGAATGGATATATTGTTTATCATTCTCAAATCCAACTATGCTTGAAAAGCCGAAAGCTTCTTTTTGAGAAGCTTTGATCGGAACATGTTTGAGTTGTGGAATGAAATCAAAGAGCATTTCTTCACTGATCGCGTCTCCTTCAACTTCATATCTAAATGGAACTATATTTTTAAAATAGTGACTAAACATTTATCTACCCATACAAGATTTTTCGTATTCAAGTTCGCCCCTTCTATTTGCCCAAATACCTTTGTATAAGCATCTAGCCTCTTCTTCAGCAATCAATAATGCATGGTTCACGTTGTGACGAGTATTAGCTCTAAGGTATCCATCTCTTATTAGGAGTAGAGCTAGAGAAGTGCCATTGAACGTCAGATCACCTTTTAACAAATCACCTGAAGCGTCTTCCAATGCGACTCCGACTAATCTATTTCCTACAATTTCTTCTATATACCCGCAGTATTCCTGCACAAGTAGTGAGCTTGAGCAGTTACTATCTATTTGTGAAAAGTCAGGCCCTAATATCTCAAACTTGATGACTCCTTCTGAGAGCTCTATTTCAAGCATATTTGGCGACAATATTCTCTTCACAAAACCAACCGGGTGGGTTCCCCCCGCTTTGGTAGCAAGAGAAAGAGCGCTAAGAAATGCAATTAGCAATATTTTCTTCATTAATAATCCCTAACGAGTTTTTATGAGAACTTACAAAGTCTTTGAATGGAATTGGTTTAGAAATATAAAAGCCTTGTACTGTTGTAACTCCTAGCTTCTGCAACGCAACTATTTCGGAACTGTTTTCTATACCTTCTACAACTAGATCCAGTCCCAGTTTTTCTGTTATTGAGCATATGCTACTAAAGAATACCTCCCTCACCTCGTTGTTGAGATTTAAGAATCCCTTATCTGTTTTGACCTTATCGATATCGTAATTAAAAACAGCATCAAAATTATTTAACCCAGTTCCAAAGTCATCTAGAGCAACCTTGACGTGGTCAAGCAAATTCACACAACCCAGTTAAGCCGCTTTTCCTAAATTTGCCATATCAGCCTCATATTGATTTGGACTTTTGTAATCCAGGTATG
>NZ_JAKREZ010000045.1:0-25822 GCF_022348345.1 Alteromonas sp. CNT1-28
GGAAACGGACTTGGGCTGAGAAGAATCTAGCTCAAATCTAAACTGACAGCGACACCTGAAAAAACGGGTAACTGTCAGATCAAGTCTGAGCTAGTACATATAAAAAAGCCCGGTTAGCTTTCTCTACCGGGCTTTTATATTAGTAAATAGTTAGTTATTCACTTGTCTCAGCAGATTGAGGAAGTCCATTAAGTAACGTTTGATTAAAAGCGTGAAACCTATTTATAGCAGATACAAGATCTGGCACCTGTACGTCTTTGATCTCATTAATCAACCCACCTATTAAGGTATTATAGTCTTCGTTACTTTCTAACGTACTTTCGGCATTAGCAAAAGTATCCATCATCTTCTCTAAATATTGAGCTATCGGGCTAACTACATTCCCGAACTTAGCATTATCACTTTTATCATCGTTATAATGCTGAATGTTCTCATATGTCTTTAATACTTCGGTCTGTGTTGTTCTGTTCAGCTGCAATGCGTAGCCAACCAACTCTTTATCGTCAAAACCTAAACTTAATGCTTCTTCAAACGCTTTGTCGATGTCACCACTGTAAAAGGTGTCTGCGAGATCCTGAACTTGACCAACCAAATCAGCTATCGACTCCAACTCATCTTCATCAAGTTCGCCCTTCAATGAAAAGCTAATACCGCTACGCTCATAATATTGATACGACGTTTGTTCTGTGTAAGACGTCGAGAAGCTGCTTTCACTTTGCTCACCACTATTGCCAGATTGCTCCTGAGAAGCCTGAGCCTGGAAGTTAAGTTGCTGGGACGCCTGAAACGAACGAAGGCTTTCGAAGCTAAAACTCACCTCATCCCCATCTTTAGTTCGAATGAGTAAGCTACCGCTTTTCTCATCCGATGCAGAAACAGCATTTAATGATGAAAGTGTGACTGCATTTGGTTGCTGACGACCAAATATATCGGTTTCTAGATCGTTAATTCCCGTAT
Organism: Alteromonas sp. CNT1-28; assembly: GCF_022348345.1. NCBI lineage: Bacteria > Pseudomonadati > Pseudomonadota > Gammaproteobacteria > Alteromonadales > Alteromonadaceae > Alteromonas > Alteromonas sp. CNT1-28. The sequence goes on from NZ_JAKREZ010000045.1 coordinate 958, forward strand.
CAATGAGATCGCGGCTTTTTGTCATTCCTTGTTCAATTTCTTGATTCATAAAACCAGCGAGATCTTTCTCTGCCATTGCGAATCCACGGCTTACGCCTTCTCTCGCTTGGCTAAATAAACCGTTAATCTTTTCTTCGCTGGCACCACCGTTTGCCGCACCTCTAATAACGCCACCTACAAACTTAAGTACGTTTCTGGCGACCTTTTCAAAGTCAAACAAACTGTTCGACTTCTCTTCAATATTTTTCTCTTTGGATTCTTGCGGTTTTTGGCCATCTATTTCTAACGCTTGGTTAAGACTACTACTTACCACACGTAAGCCGATGCTGGTTTGGCTACTAGAAACAGAAACTGATGCCGCTTGTTTTTTCGAAAATTCAGCTGCTTGCTGCAATCCATCTTGCTGCAACTGCTTTTTCAATGCTTCGTTCGGGTGAACAGATGCTTTTTGATCTGCTTTTTGATCGACCTTCTGGTCGCCCATAAAAGCCTTAATTTGACCCACGTTCATAATTTGATCCTCACTATCCTCTTTCTTATTATCGGCAAAGAATCAGTATTGTTTAATTTTAATACAGCTTTTTTTACTACAACTTCTTTAATAATACAGCCCGAGCAATAGTTGTGCATAAGTAGCTAGCGCGTGTTGCAGTTATTTTTTAAGGGGCTACAATTCGCGACCTTAATATTGAATGGAGAATTTTATGACCGCGGCCGAACAACAACGCTATCAAGCTCAGTTAGACGAAAAAGTAGAACGTCTTACTGCGTTACTTTCTCCGTTCAATGCGCCTGAACTTTCTGTATTTCCATCGCAACCAACTCACTACCGTATGCGTGCCGAGTTTCGAGTGTGGCATGAAGGCGATGATTTATTTCACATCATGTTCAATCAGGAAACGAAAGAGAAGTATCGCGTAGATAGTTTTCCTCCTGCTTGTAAAACAATAAACGATGCTATGGCATTGTTGCTTGAAGAGGTAAGACCGAATGAAGCGCTAAGAAAGAAGCTTTTTCAAATCGATTATCTCTCTGCGCTGTCTGGTGAACTTGTTATCAGCCTTTTATACCACCGTCAGTTAGATGAAAATTGGGAACAGGCTGCAAGAGAGTTAAAAACGAAACTCGAGGCTCACTTTCCGAAAGTAAACATCATCGGCCGTGCGAGAAAACAAAAGCTTATTACCGACAACGATTTTGTTATTGAGCGCTTACCCGTTAATGGCAAAGAATTCATATTTAAGCATATCGAAAATAGCTTCACTCAGCCCAATGCCGAAGTGAACTGCAGCATGATTGAATGGGCACTAGATTGCGTAAAGCCGCTCTCTGGCGATTTACTGGAGATGTATTGCGGTGCAGGTAACTTCTCACTGCCGCTAGCGCTTCACTTCGATAATGTTGTGGGGACCGAAATAGCCAAGCCCTCTGTACAAGCTGCGCAGTTTAATATTGAACAAAATCAGCTTAATAATGTGAAGATCGTAAGACTCGCCGCTGAAGAATTCACTCAGGCTATGAAAGGTGAACGTACGTTTAGTCGCTTAGAAGGCATTGATCTAAGTACATATAATTTCACAACTGTATTGGTCGATCCACCAAGAGCTGGGTTGGATGAAGACTCGCTTAGAATGATTCAGGATTACGATAATATCGTGTATATCTCGTGTAACCCTGAAACGTTGGCGCAAAATCTTGAGCTTTTAAGTGAAACTCACGACGTTGCTCAATCAGCACTATTCGATCAATTCCCGTTTACTCATCACATTGAGGCTGGCGTTTTACTTACACGCAAAAGCTAGTTTTGGTACAAATTGACAAGGCCTTTGGAGTCACAAAGGCCTATGAAGACGTATTAAAATAAGGTGGCTTTGATTAGAGCAAACGATGTGGACTTAAAAGGCCAATCGCCACTAATTCAATTATACGCTTTTTTGCGTTGCACCTACTTGAACGAAGCGAAGCTGTGCTTTCACTCTCTCACCAATTTCGCGGCGAAGCTTATCATCAGCTTCTAGTGCTTCAGCACCTGCACTGAATACGAGCCTAACCATAGCATCAGCTTGAAGCTGCGCGCATGCGTATTCTACGCCCTGCTGTTCAATAATGTAGTCGGTCAACTCGTCGATGAAGTGTTGAATCTCTCTAAATACTGCCAACCGATAAGCCGACGACGTACCAGTATGCTCGCGTAGTAATAAACGAAATACGTTTGTATTTGCCGCAATAAATTCCATGAAGGTTTCAACAGAAGTATGTATTACGCCGCCTCCAGAGGCTATACGCCGCCTTGCCTGACGCATAAGCTGCCGCAATGCTAAACCGGCTTCATCCACCAGCGTTAAACCCAATTCGTCCATATCTTTGAAGTGTCGATAAAAAGACGTAGGTGCTATACCTGCCTCTCGGGCAACTTCACGCAAGCTGATTGCCGATAAGCTGCGATTTTCATCGAGCAAAGAAAACGCAGCATGAATGATATTTTGGCGGGTTTTTAATTTCTGTTCTTGTCGACTCACATTCGCACCATAGGTTGATTAGCTCTGAACGGCTTGATGATTTTTAGCGCTTGGGGTTGAAGCCCTTACGTCATCTGTATAGCCATTAACGCAATCAAACTTCGTACATCAAAGACTAGCATGTGTAGTTTATCGCAACACACACCAGTGGGGAAAGAGAAACAGAATCATCTCTTTTATAAACAAGCATTAAGCAGAAAAAGCCACAATTAACGAGCGCTTCAGCGTAGCTTTACTATAATTAAACTTTACACATGTAAGCAGAACTAATCTGGGTTTTGCTTGCCTGAAGCCTCGTAAAACGATAAATTAGCGAACAGTTGTAAGCCAAGTTGTATAAAATGAAAAAACCTCCTCTTATCCTTACTAATGTGCTGGTATTTATTATATCTGGCGCAATTGCGTTTATTGGTGTGCCGCTATGGGTGGCGTATCAAGGCATCGATTGGGCAGAAATCGGTGCGGCTATATTCCTATTTTACTTTACCGGTATGTCTATAACTGCCGGCTACCACCGCTTATGGTCGCATAAAACTTACGATGCCAATGTGGTTGTTCGTGTGATCCTTGCGATTGGTGGCGCTATGGCGCTGCAAAATAGTATTTTGCACTGGTCGTCAGATCATCGCGTTCATCATCGTCATGTTGATGATAACGACAAAGACCCCTACTCTGCCAAGAAAGGGCTTTGGTTTGCGCATATCGGCTGGATGTTGCGTGAGTATCAGGCCAAACGTTACGATGACTACAGTAACTGTAAAGATCTTCAAAAAGATAAAGTGGTGATGTGGCAGCATAACTACTATTTGCCCATCGTGCTGGCGGCCAACTTTGGTATCACAGGTCTTCTGGGCTATTTAAATGGTGACGTATTAGGCATGATCTTGGTAGCCGGTGTACTTCGCCTGGTGCTAGTGCATCACGTAACCTTCTTTATCAATTCTCTTGCTCATTTTTGGGGTAGCCAGCCTTACACCGATAAGAACACAGCACGAGATAACGGTATTCTTGCGTTTTTTACCTTTGGTGAAGGTTATCACAATTACCATCACATCTTTGAGTACGACTACCGTAATGGCATTCGCTGGTATCAGTTTGATCCTACAAAATGGCTTATTAAGGGATTATCACTGGTAGGACTGACATCCAACCTTCGCAAAGTGCCAGAAGAGCGCATCGAGAAAGCGTTAGCAGCAATGCAGCTGCAAAGGGCAAGTGAAAAAGTATCGCTACTGCCTAATGCTGAAGAGATGATGCACACCATTCAAGAAGAATACGACTTATTAATGCAGCGCATGAGTGAATACTACGCCACGAAAAAACGTGTTATGCGCGTTAAACAACGCACCCTAAAGCGCAGTATCGAGGGGCTTGAGCTTGCATACAAGTACAAAGAGCTGAAACACGCATTTGCTGTACAGAAAGAGAAATGGACACAGTTACATAGTTTGTCATTGCAAATGGCGTAAATTAACGCCCTCTTTTATACGTTTGAACGCTAAAAACCACATAAGTGTCTGCTTATGTGGTTTTTTTTTATTCTATAGTTGGATAAGGTCGTTATACTAAAACCAGAATCATTCATTTTGTATTACGGCTAACCTAGTGGTGACATCGCATTACAAAAGTAACAACATGGGAAAGTAAGATGGCAACGAAGCAAAAAACCAAAGCCCCGTCGTATCATTACGACGCTATCGTTATTGGCACAGGTCCTGGTGGAGAAGGCGTTGCAATGCAGCTTGCCAAAGCCGGAAAAAAAGTGGCGGTTGTTGAGCGCTACGAGGCAGTGGGAGGGGGTTGTACCCATTGGGGAACCATTCCATCGAAAGCGCTTCGTCACTCAGTAAGTCGTCTTATTGAATATAACTCTTCTCCCTTGTTTGCCGACAACCACTTAAGTAAGAGTCTTACGTTTTCTGACATCATGCGCCATGCTAGCGGTGTGGTAAAAAGCCAAACTCGACTTCGCTCTTCTTTCTACGACAGAAATCGTGTGACGCTATTTCACGGCGAAGCCAGTTTCGTAGATGCGCATACGTTAGAGATAACCCGTAAAGATGGCTCTAAAGATACAGTCACTGCTGGCCAAATTGCTATTGCCACAGGGTCGCGTCCTTATTGTCCTAAAGACATCGACTTTAATCACCCGCGTATTTATAACTCAGACACTATCCTATCTTTAGATCACGATCCCAAATCAATAATTATTTATGGCGCTGGGGTCATTGGCTCTGAATATGCCAGTATTTTCAGAGGACTAGGCGTAAAAGTTGACCTCGTTAACATGCGCGATCGCTTACTGTCATTTCTTGATGACGAGATATCAGACGCACTCAGTTATCACCTGTGGAACAATGGCGTACTCATCCGGCACAATGAGGCCTATTCTTCGGTTGAAGCTACCGATGACTCGGTTATTTTAAACTTAGAGTCGGGCAAGCGTATGCGCGCAGATTGTCTCTTGTTTGCTAACGGAAGAACGGGTAATACAGATACACTTAAACTCGAGAATATTGGTTTAAAAGCCGATGGCAGAGGCCAACTCAAGGTTAACGAAAATTATCAAACTGACGTAGACAATGTATTTGCAGTCGGCGATGTCATTGGCTATCCAAGTTTAGCATCTGCGGCTTATAACCAAGGTCGCTTTGCCGCTGAAGCTATGCTTGGCATAAAAACACATTCGGCATTGGTAGAAGATATTCCGTCAGGCATATACACCATCCCAGAAATAAGTTCTGTTGGTAAAACAGAGCAAGAGCTTACTGCAGCAAAAGTGCCTTATGAAGTGGGAAGAGCTCAGTTCAAACATTTGGCCAGAGCCCAAATCGCGTCAACGCAGACAGGAAGTCTGAAAATCTTGTTTCATCGCGAAACTAAAGAAATCTTGGGCATTCATTGTTTCGGTGAACGTGCCTCCGAGATTGTTCACATCGGCCAAGCGATCATGCAGCAAAAGGGCGAAGGCAATACCATAGATTACTTCGTTAACACTACGTTTAACTATCCAACCATGGCAGAAGCTTATCGAGTTGCTGCTATTAATGGACTTAATAGAATTTTCTAACGGACACAAAAAAGCCGGCGAGATTGTCGCCGGCTTAATATGCGTTAACTAAGAAATTAGTTACGGTTCGCAGCAAGCGCGTTAAGCGAATCTTTATGTGCTACGATGTCGATGTGCATATTTTCTTGATCGAACGTCATTGTTGCAATGGCGTAGTCACCCTGACTATCGCTTGCAATGTCGATCAACTTTGCTTGTGCATCACGGAAACGAATGTTATTGCCGATTTTGTCAGACATACATTGGTTATTCATTTCGAATGTTTTCGCATCCATGCAATCGAAAAGCTGGTTATCACCAGATTCCGCATGCGCAATACCAAAGGCCGCTGATAGAGCTAGGGTTAGTACTACTTTACGCATGTTTCTTCTCCTGTGTTACAGTCTACTACTGTCACTATTAAACATACTGTATATACATAAGATAGTCAAACTGAGATCATAGTTTTGTGACAAAAGTATGACAAAGAGAAATATTTGGAGAAAAATGTGAAAGGCCACGATGCTCTGGTGGTTAAAGCGAGAAATTGTAGACTGTGTGCCCCTCACCTACCGCATCAACCCAACCCCATATTTAGCACTGCACCATCAACTAAAGTGCTTATTATTGGGCAAGCACCGGGGTTGAAAGCCCATGAACGCACCATTGCGTTTGATGATCCCAGCGGAGATCGGTTACGCAATTGGTTGTCTGTCTCGAGAGAGACCTTTTATAACCCTAGCTTAATTTCGGTGCTGCCAATGGGCTTCTGCTTTCCAGGTTATAAAAATGGAGCCGATGCCCCGCCAAGAAAAGAATGTGCTCCCGCTTGGCATAATGATTTTCTTCTTTATTTAAAACCTGAAGTAACGCTTTACGTGGGACGTTACTCGCAACAGTATTATTTACCGCAACACAAAACGTTAACTGAAGCTGTACGCAGTCCGACTGAAACACATTTCGTACTGCCCCACCCGTCAGGAAGAAACAACAGGTGGCTCGCTAAAAACCCTTGGTTTGAATTAGATATCCTTCCCAAGTTGCGAGACACTGTCGAATCTGTATTAAAAGTTTAGTCGTGCTCTTCCAGAAACGCTAAAAGCGCATCGAACGGCATAGGCTTCGCGTACAAGTAGCCCTGTGCTTCGTCACATCCAAGCTTTATCATGTAACTCGCCTGCTCTCTTTTTTCTACGCCTTCGGCAATAGTCAATAAGCCTAGCTTGTTACCCAAAGTCACAATGGTCTCAGCAAGCACTGCGCTTGCACCCGGTTTAATGTCTTTGACAAAAGAACGATCGATCTTCAATCGATCTAACGGGAGCTGCTGTAGATAACTCATGGAGGAAAAGCCTGTTCCAAAGTCATCAATGGCTATTTTCACCCCAAATTCTTTTAACGAACGCAATGCATCTATTACAATTTGCGGCTCATCCATCACCACGCTTTCTGTTATTTCTAGCTCTAAAAGGCTTGGGTCGCAGTTGGCGTTAGATAGTGCCTGCTTAACTTTTTCTACAAATAACCTGTCGCGGAACTGCGGAATAGAGATGTTAACGGCAACTCTTAGATGGCCGTAGCCTTTTTCTTTCAATTCCTGAAGACGACGGCATGACTCTTCTAGCACCCATTCACCGATATCAACGATAAGACCTGAATACTCAGCAAGTGGTACAAACACGGCGGGAGAAATGTATCCCCCTTCACCATTGGGCCAGCGTAGTAAGCCTTCCATGCCAACAACTTTTTCATTCAGTAAGTCCACTTGCGGCTGAAACCACAGCTCCAGCTTTCTTGCTGCAAAGTCACTTCGGAGTTGGCGAATCATATCTAGGCGCCAAGTCGTCTGATCTTCAATATCTTTGGCGTAATATTCGAAGTTATCTGTTAGATTTTTCTTAGCACGGTTTAACGCAATATTCGTGCGCTTTAAAATCTCAATGCCGATGTGGCGTTTATTGTCTAACTTGCACAATCCAAGTGTTATATTCACCGGAAGGGTGTGATCACCTACCTGAAATGAAGATTGGAAAATGTTGTTAATGGACTTGGGGCATACCAAATCGTCAGGACCAATAAGACCAAATACATCAGCACCTATGCGGCCTTTTTTCACTATGCTATCGAAAGAAGATTGAAAGCGATCGCTAATAGCTCGCAACAATTCGTTGCCAACTTCTTGCCCTAAACCATCATTTATATCGGAAAAGTGATTTACGTCGATAAGGGCTACGCTATAGTTTTCTCCGGCAAACAAATGAGGTTTATCGAGCATATTGATAAACTCATTGCGGTTTGGCAGACGGGTTAACCAGTCTCTGAACGCCGCATTTCTCAATTCATGGAAAAGATTAACGTTTTCGTATCCCACTGAAATACTGGATAGAAAAACCTCAAGCAAGTGCTTGTCTAGCTCACTAATCTCGTGGGTTTGTCGAACAAATACGGCAGCTTCAAAACCAGCGCGGCTGATATACAGCACAGAGCAACTGGGCTCAAAAATGTGCTTTTTAAGACGTAGGCACCGACTAATGTTTTCTTCAATTTCAAGGTTTTTAAGCGTGAACACAGGCTGGTTTATAAATTTCGCATACTCACCCGCAGCGCCAAGCACGTAAACCTCTTCGTCCTCTCGGTCTAGCAAAGAACCCGCTCTTGCGCACAATAAACCTTCGGAATCTAAACCAATAAGCGAACTAATCTGGGTAACTACACCTTCGCAAAACTCTTTCACCGAATGTTCTTCAAACAAGTTCGCTGAAGAGGTGATTATTTTCTCTAAACCAGCACGGCTTTGACTAATCGTTACAATTTGCTGATAAGAGCGTAGTGAGGAAATGATAGTAGTTAGTAATTTGGCGCGAGTAAGTTCTGTTTTGGTTTTGTAGTCATTGATATCGTAAACTTTAATGACTTGCTCTTCAGGCGCGTAGCCGGGCTGGCCCGTACGTAAGATAATTCGAGGTTCAACTAACTTCATGTCTTCGCGGATGTATTTAACAACATCAAAACCCGCGTCATCAGTCTCCATAACGACATCAAGTAAAATTATGGCAATGCTGTTGCCATATTCGTGCAGCATTTCTTTGGCTTGTTTTGCTGAATAAGCGTGGATGAAGTTTAATTTGCGATCGTTTACGATGAGATCAGATAGCGCGAGACGCGTTACGGTGTGAATCTCTTCATCGTCATCGACAATAAGAATGTTCCAGTCTTTGCCCAATAAGGTTTGCTCTTCAACTGAACCATCATCATCTAAAAAAATTAATTCGTCGTTATCGTAATCCATTGCCGACATTACCGCTCATTTCCTCGATACAAACAAAACAAGAATGCGCTACTCATTGTATTAAGGCAACGATTACATTGATAAATGGGTTACGCAATGCAATAGTGCTCTCATGTTACATGCCATTTTACATTCGATCATTTAAGCATTTATGAAGATTACATCCCAGCACTTTTCCCCTGAGGTAAAAAAACCACAGGAAACGGAAGAGAAGACTGTAAAGGTGACAGCCGAATCGCCTGCGGCTGAAAAAGCGGCCAGCAACGCAGTGAAAACCGATGCTAGTCGCCAACGCATGCTTTCCTGGTTTGCCAGAGTGGGTATAAGCCCCTCTATGATGTCCCCTGATCCTAAAAAGCAAAAGCATGCACTAGAAAGAAGAAAACAAATATTAGAAACCCAAAAAGCGAGCAATCTTCAAGCTGTATTAAATATAGCATTAAATGTGACGATCAACGAACAAACTAGCGATAATCTTGATCCCGACTGGTTTTTCGCATTTAGTACCATGGCTGAGGAAATTTACAGCCCGCCCATGCAGGAATTATGGGGAAAGATTTTTGCCGTTGAGGTGGCTCGCCCGGGCAGTTTTTCCCTTCGTACATTGCAGCTATTAAAGACGCTAACGCATAGGGATGCACAAGTATTCAATAAGGCTGTGAATGTTGCGAGTAGAAGAAATAACGATGCGGTCCCGCGTATTCTTGTGGGGTATCACAAACGCAAAGGCTTGCTTTCACTATTGAGACGCCCTGTTCCTGAGCAAATTAACTTAGCCAACGTAGGGTTGAGTTACCCTGATCTGTTGTCTTTGCAAGAGATGAAGTTGATTTATACCAGCGAAATTGAAAGCGCCGAATACGATGAAGGTCAGCAAGTAACCTGGCGATGCGTAAATGAAAATATTTCATTAACCAGTAAAACGTCGGGGGTTGCTTTGGTGTATTACAAGTTCACTTCGGTCGGCAGTGAGCTGTATAAATTAGTGACTAAGTCGCCTAATGAAGTGTATTTAACTAGCATTAAGTCGGTGTTAGGCGAGGTATTTAACGTAAGTTAAATACCGTCACCAAACTCGTGCAATCCACACTCACGTTTCAAACCAAAGAAGCGCGTGTCTTGCTCACTCATTCCTTCTTGGAGCGACTGCGTGGTATGCCAATCACCGATGGATACATACCCTTGCTCCCAAAGCGGATGATAAGACAAGTCGTTATCTTTCAGGTAGTAATGTAAGTCTTTGTTGCTCCAATCAATGATCGGGTAAAGTTTAAACTGCTGCCCTACTTTTTGTAGAACTGGAAGCTTTCCCCTGGTATCTGATTGGCTTCTACGCAAACCTGCAAACCACGTACCTGCTTTCAGGTCACGTAAGGCTCGCTGCATTGGCTCAACTTTGTTCATCTTATTGTATTTCTCAATACCTTCGATGCCTTGTTCCCAAAGTCTGCCAAAGCGCGCTTCCTGCCACGCAGAAGACATCTCTGCGCTGTACACATGCAAATTTAAATTGAGCTTTTCTACAAGCTCATCAATGAACTTATACGTCTCAGGAAAAAGATAACCTGTGTCGGTAAGCACAACAGGAATATCCGGTTGTGCTTGGGTAAGCATATGCAGCATAACCGCCGATTGTGCTCCAAAGCTTGAAGACACAATATGAGTATCAGGCAAGTTGTCCAGCGCCCAAGCTACTCGCTCCTGCGCTGTCATTTTCTCTAACGTTTCATTGATATCAGCAAGGGCTTCCTTACTGATATCAAGCGTTAGTGGTTGCTGCTTAATCGCTGTATTATTCGTCATAGAAATCCCGTGCGGAGTCTACTACTGGTTTTACAACACCAGCGCGAACAACATAATCACCAAAGGCTTCACCCGCTTCACGATCTTTGGCCCACTGGCCAAACAGTGAATCTAGTTCTGCCATGATTTCCTGTTCGCTTATGTTTTCTCGATACATACGTGGAATACGTGTACCTTCTCGGTTTCCACCCAAATGCAAATTGTACTTGCCTGGGCCCTTACCTACTAAGCCAACCTCAGACAACATCGCGCGACCACAGCCATTCGGGCAGCCTGTTACACGGAAGATTACGCTGTCTTCTTCCAATCCGTGTTTGGCAAGCAAACCTTCTAATTCCGTAACGGCATCTGGCAAGTAGCGCTCAGCTTCTGCCATGGCTAACGGACAGGTTGGCAATGCAACACAGGCCATTGAGTCAAGTCGCTGGTTAGAAATCGATGGCGCTATTAAGCCATGTTCGCGGGCTAATGCTTCAATTTTGTCTTTGTCTTGCGGCGCTACACCGGCAATAATCAAATTCTGGTTTGCCGTTAAGCGGAAATCACCTTTGTGGATCTTCGCAATTTCGGCACAGCCTGTTTTTAGCGTTTTACCTGGGTAATCTAAAATACGGCCATTCTCAATAAATACGGTCAGGTGATATTTGCCGTCAATACCTTCAACCCAGCCAAAGCGATCGCCACGTCCCGTAAATTCATACGCACGGCTGTCTTGGAAAGTCACGCCTGCGCGTTTTTCAACTTCAGCCTTAAAGTTGTCTACCCCAACACGCTCTAACGTATATTTGGTTTTCGCGTTCTTACGATTAACACGGTTCCCCCAATCACGCTGAGTTGTTACAACCGCTGCGGCAACGTCTAGCGTGTTTTCAAGCGGAATAAATCCGAAATCAGAGGCTTTACGCGGGTACGTGCTCTTGTCGCCGTGAGTCATTGCAAGACCACCACCGACAAGTACGTTAAAGCCAACTAGCTGTCCATTTTCAGCAATCGCAACAAAGTTAAGATCATTCGCGTGAACATCTACATCGTTTTGCGGAGGAATCACCACCGTCGTTTTAAACTTACGCGGTAAATAGTTATCACCCAAAATAGGCTCTACAGGCTTTTCAGTCGTTTCGACTTTTTCACCGTCTAACCAAATTTCAGCATACGCGCGGGTTTTAGGTAGTAAGTGTTCACTTATTTTCTTCGCCCATTCAAATGCCTGAAGGTGAAGCTCAGATTCAACCGGATTTGACGTACATAGTACGTTTCGGTTTACATCGCCTGCCGTAGCAATAGAGTCGATGCCTACCTTGTTTAGCATTTGGTGCATGGACTTAATCTTAGGCTTTAACACACCGTGAAACTGGAAAGTTTGACGGGTTGTTAAACGAATGCTGCCGTACATGGTGTGATCGGCTGCAAACTTATCAATCGCTAACCATTGGTCAGGCGTAATAACACCACCAGGTAAACGGGCACGCAACATCACATTGTGAAGCGGCTCAAGTTTCTGCTTTGCACGCTCAGCGCGAATATCACGATCGTCTTGTTGGTACATACCGTGAAAGCGAATAAGCTGGAAGTTATCAGCGGTGAAACCACCAGTAAGATCATCTTTAAGATCGGTAGTGATGGTGCCACGCAAATTATTACTTTCACGCTTTAAACGCTCGTTGTCAGCCAGTTTGCCCTCAACGATAAATGGTGATTTTTCGTTACTCATTAATAGACATCCTTCTGATAACGTTTCGCTTTACGTAACTCTACAACATAGGCTTTTGCATCGGCTTCAGATTTACCGCCGTGCTCTTGCACAATACTAATAAGGGCGTTCTCTACATCTTTCGCCATGTGCATTGCATCGCCACACACATAGAAGTGTGCGCCCTGCTCTAGCCATTCATACACTTCTTTACCGTTCTCTAGTAAACGGTGCTGAACATATACTTTTTCTTCTTGGTCACGAGAAAATGCCAGCGTAATTTTGTCTAGCAGGCCTTCTTTAACGTAGCCTTGCCATTCCACTTGATATAGAAAATCTTGCGTGAAATGTGGGTTGCCAAAGAACAACCAGTTTTTGCCTTCTGCGCCTTGTACGTCACGCTCTTGCATGAACGATCTAAACGGTGCAATACCCGTACCCGGGCCGACCATGATCACTGGCGTATTTGGATCAGCGGGCAAACGGAAGTTATCGTTACTTTCTACGAACACTTCTACGTCGCCATTTTCTTCTAGATATTCACACAAAAAGCCAGATGCGCCGCCTTGATGACGATGTCCAAACGCTTCATAGTCAACGTGAGCTACGGTTAGATGTACTTCTTCTTCCACTTCGGCTTGGCTTGATGCTATCGAGTACAAGCGAGGCGTTAGCGGTCGCAAAGCATCTACAAGCTGTTGTTCAGACAACTTACCCGGATGGTCGCGCACAATATCAATAATTTGACGTTCGGCCATGTAGGTACGCAGCTGCGCTTTATCTTCCATCAATGTAGCCAATGATTCAGAGCCTGTCGCCTCTTGATATGACTTAATGAAATTAGGGTAACTTAAGGTTAATTCAAGCTTCGACGTTAATGCTTCGGTGAGTGACATGGTCGCGTCAGCCACAGACACTTCTGTATTGCCGTTTAGTGACAAGATACTAATAAGCTCCGACACTAGAGATGCTGCATTTTTAAACCATACACCAAGCGCATCACCTGGCTTATAGGTAATTCCGCTATCTTCAAGGCTTATTTCAATATGGCGTATATCTTTAACAGAATCACGACCTGTGATTTTTTGTGCGTCAATTAAGGTCGCTTTAAACGGCGCTTTCTTGGTGTAAGTTTGCGCTGCTACACCCTGCACTGCCGCGCCAGTTTGCGCCGCTACCGCTGCTTGCGGAGCTGCACTGAAATCGTCTTTTAGCGAGTCGATGAGCTTGCTCAGCCATGCTTCGGCTTCCGCTTCATAATCAACGTCGCAGTCCAGACGCTCTACAATAGCTTTACCGCCAAGCTTACCTAAGCGTTCATCAAAGTCTTTACCCGTTTGGCAGAAAAACTCGTAACTACTGTCACCTAAACCCAAAACTGCGTATTTGGTATCAGCAAGCTTTGGGGCTTTTTTGCCAGCCAAGAATTCATGTAGCTCAATAGCATCGTCTGGTGCATCACCTTCACCATGGGTACTAACAAATACCGCAACGTGAGTTTCTGCTTTCAAGTTACGTGGCTTGTAATCTGCCATGCTAACCAGCTTGCTATTAAAGCCCGCTTCTTCTGCTTTCGCTTGACACTGCGCTGCAACACCTTTTGCATTACCGGTTTGTGAACCGTACAAAATAGTAAGCGTTGGCGCGTCACCCGCTACTGCAGGAGTGCCTTGCATCATTGGTGCAACCGAACCACCTTGTGCAGCAGCCATGCCCGCAGCATAACCACTTACCCAAGTAAGTTGATCACGATTTAAGCCTGCAATGGCTTGCGTTATTGCATTCCACTGCTGTTCGTTTAATACCGCGCCTGGCGCTGAGTTCGAATTAGAATCTTGTGACATAGTCTTTTAGCCTTTTATCAATGGCGCTAAGGCTAACGGCTTTCTTCAAGAAGAGAAAAGAATAAATGAAACTTTTTTATTACTGAAAGTGCTAATGACTGTGCGAATAGGTAATAACACAATTGAATTTGGGCGAGAAGCAACAAAAAAGGGCGAGGCTGCAATCGCAGCCTCGCCCTTTAAAATCCGTATTTGAGGCTTAGAAGTGAAGTTCTAGCCCTGCGAATACACCATCGAATTCCATATCAGCGTACACATCATCAAGGTCTTCAATATCTACCGTTACATTTCTGTAACCCACCTGAAGCGTCATATCAACCGCTAAACTTTCAATAAACGAGTACTGAATTGCAGCTTGATAATCACTAAGCTCATGGTCGTCGAACGACAAATAGCTTCCTTCAAAGTATGCTGATAAACCAGTAAACGGTAAACCTAGCTGAACCTTTGAGTAGGCCATTGGAACAATACCAGAGAATTCTGCAGATCCGCTTGTGTCACTCGCTCTATCCACAACGAACAGTGCGCCGTCGATGTACTTTGCATTAACACCTAAGTCAAAGCTCACTAAATCGTTATCAAATAACTCGTAGTACAAAATGAAATCTGTAGCATCAAGCTCTACATCTGTATTAACCGTGGTACTTTCAGTAAACAGTTCGCCGTCGAAAGTGAATTCAGACTGAAGCGTTGTGGTGCCCGAGTTATCTAATGTCGTGTGATTTACTTTTACGTTAGGTAAAAACGGTACCGGATGCTCAAAGGCAATGTATAGCGCCGTATTGGTCTCATCATCAAAGTTAAAGTCAGCGGTGTTGTTGCTATCAGCAAAACCGCCCTGCGTGTCGGTTTGCCATACTTGGGCTCCAACATATACGCCTGCGATAGTGTCTGCATGAGATGAAACTGAAACTAATGCGCATCCCAATGCGGCAGCTATAAGACCCTTTTTCATTAATTATCCTTGATTAAGAAGTTCTGAAAGTTCAATTAAAGCAGCGTTTGCACGAGAAATATAGTTTGCCATTACCAAAGAATGGTTCGCTAACATGCCAAATCCACTACCATTTAAAATCATTGGACTGAATACCGACTGCTGTGTCGCTTCCAGTTCACGAATAATTTGCTGAAGACTAACCAATGCATTCTTATCTTCCAATACGTCGTAAAATTCAATTTCCACGGCTTTTAGAAAGTGAAGTAAAGCCCACGTAGCACCGCGTGCCTCATAGAAATTATCGTCTAGTTTCCACCAACTCGTTTTAACTACACGCTGGCTGGCTACAGGAGAAGACTGCTTTGCATTCGAGTCACCCGCCAGATCAGTGTTCAATCTAGCTGATCCTACGCTGGCACTAAGTCTTTGTGAATAACTGCCCAACCGTTTTTCTACCTGTTTCAACCATTCGCGCAAGTTGTCTGCGCGAGTATAAAACTGACTGTCGGTGTTTCGGGTATTCGCTAGCTCGTCACGGTATTTTTTTAGAAGCTCTATACCGTCAGAGTAACTCGATTCAGAAGAAGGCAACGCCCAGCTTTTGTGATCCATATTAAACTTAGGGTGAGCTTTTGTAAGGTATGGATTTTCAATAGATTGGGATTGAGAGCGGCTGAAGTCTTTACGCATAGAGAGTGCAAGGTCTCGCACCATTTCCAGCGCTCCGAATTCCCATGCAGGCATGTTATCTAAAAAGATGCCAGGAGGCGTGATATCGTTAGAAAGATATCCACCCGGCTTATCAAGTAAGGTTTCCGACACATCAATCATAGTTGTTGTTAATGTGTAACCCGCAATATTAGTTGGATTCTCAACAGGCGAGTTTTGCTTTAAACGTTGTCTAACATCAAACGTGTCTGGGGATAGGCTCCAATACCATCCTATTAGCCAGAAAAGTAAAACTATCACTACAGCGACAATCGCTATCCGTTTTGAGTTAATAGATTGTCTCATATAACACCAACCTTCCTTTTAAATAACAAATAGCCGACGGAGGTCAGCTATTTGTAGTCTTAATACTATGTGAAAAATGCGAAACCTTTGTGACGGTCGTCTTTATATCACCATCTTTTACTACGTTAACACAACTTAAATAAAATTATGATGATTATACATTATGGTGCATATTTCGGTCATTTTGCTGCTTATAAGCGGCAGAGTTTCGATTTTTCAAAGCATATAGCGCTATCGCGATAAGTATAATTGGCCAAAATGCACTTACTCCCACCACTAATAATGCTAAAAATCCTGCGCCTAGCGCTAAAAGAATTGTGCCCATAACGCTTACAGCAACAACGAAACCAACGATAGCGAGGACTACGCCGACTAGCGATAACACTGCTACGTTTTCCCAAGGACTTAGCAATTCATCTGACATGATTAAGTGCATACCCAACCAGCTATCTACTAAGCTGCCTAAACAATTCACCAAAATAATGGCGATGGCCAATGCAATCAGAAAGTTCTTCATTACACTAATCTCGGTAATAAGATAACGGCTGCAATATAAGCCACTAGCGTAATAGGCGTAGCGATGAACAAGCCTGCTACAGCTGCCGCTCTAACCCATACTGCATCTATATCAAAATAACGTGCAACTCCTGCACACACACCTGAAATGATTCCAGAATCAAGGTCTCTATAAATTCGTTTTTGTGATGGTACTTTCATCATCTTCTCCAAAAATGCTTACTTCGATATCTACAATGCGGGCTGCGGCTCTCAAGGTCGCCTACGCGACCTTCTTCTTCTTAAGTTCAGCCAATTCCTTTTCGATAGCTTCATCTGCTTCCATTGCATCGAACTCGGCCTGCAGTGACGTTGCTTCATTCGACTTTGCTAGGTCGTACGCATCAACTTGCGCTTCTAGATGATCAATGCGCTGCTCGTAACTCTCAAAGCGCATCATGGCATCATCAATTTTTCCTTCGTGATCAGCTTGCTTCACTTTTAAGCGTGTTTGCGCTGAATGCTTGCGTTGAACCAGCGTTTTTTGCTTGGCTTTTGCTTCGGCTAACTTACTGTTCAGACGCGCAGTATCGCCTTGGATTTTTTCGATACTCTGTGCAATATGCGCTTCTTGTTCTTCAAGAGAAGCTAGCTTTGCAACATACTTTTGTTTTTCGATTAGTGCGGCTTTAGCCAATGACTCTTTGTCATTATTCATTGCGATCTGTGCTTTGTGCTGCCACCCTTCCACTTCTTTGTTTGCTGATGCCATATGGCGTGCAAGGGTTTTCTGCTGAGCAATAAAGCGCGCTGCATCAGTGCGAACCTCAACTAAGGTTTCTTCCATTTCTTGAATAATCAAACGAATGATTTTTTCAGGATCTTCCGCTTTATCTAGCATTGCGTTGATGTTTGCTTGAACAATATCGTTAATGCGCGAAAACATACCCATGATTATTTCTCCGTTAAAAGTAGTGTTGTGGTTTCCAGCACTTATTCTTAGTTACGCTGACCGCTGGTTACCGCTGACTGAGTTCTCCTCAACACTCTAACTATTACAATCACCGTGCCATTTATTTAAAGCACTGTTTTTAAAAGACTTTAATTTAATTCCGGAAATTACCAACTGTTCACCAAGCAACCAAATACAATTTTTTAGCGTATTTAACCAACAAGTTTGTTAAATTGACCACCCCTGTTTTTTGCGTTTTTAATGTTTGAGTCACTGTGCTACACGCACAAAAAAAGCGCCTTTCGGCGCTTTTGCTATATACCAATATCGAATTAGTCGGCATCTTGTTCTGTAGAACTACCTTCAGACGGGGTAGCAACAACTAAATCAGTCACGCTGACCTTACCACTTCCGCGCATTTCTTGTGGGCTTAGCTCAAAGTGATACGTTGCGTTTGCTACTGCTTGGTACACGTCAGCCTTAATTTCCTGTGATGTGGTAGCCACTGCGTTTGAAACCACATTAGTTAAAAACGTTTGAAGCACTGACTCTTCTGCATTTGCTACGCTGCTTGCCATGCTTGCTGTCAGTAAAGTTGCTGCGATTAGTGAAGTTTTCATAATTTCCCTCTGAAGTTAGTCAGTGCAACAACAAGCCGTTGTTGCGATACTTAGAGGATTGCGAGAGCTGTGCCAACTCCTTTAAAAACACTTAAAGCATTGATATATATAAATTTAAATAAAAAAGCTCGCGAGACAGCGAGCTTTTAAGAATTGAACAAATATTAAACTTTGGTCAAAATTACTAAATCGTTAGTCTTTTTGACTATTAAACGCAGCGACTTCCTTTTGTGCACTTTCTACAGCGTCTAGCGCATTTAGCAGCAGATTGGGATCTGGATTTTTTCCTGTTCCATTTTGGCTTAAGTATCTACGCCAAATACGTCCACCCGCTTGCCCTTGATAAAGACCCAAAATATGCCGAGCTGCATGCCAGGGTTTGAAATAGGGATCGTCTTGGCGTTCAATATACTGCTGCATTTTCAGCACAATTTCTCGGCGTGACATGCTCTGAGCTTCAGTGTCTCCGAAAATCTCTTTATCTACGGTAGCCATAATGTAAGGATTGGCGTAAACCTCACGCCCTACCATAACGCCATCAACAAGTTCTAGCTGTTGCTGGGTTTCCCCTAGCGTTTTAACCCCACCATTGATGCTAATAGATAATTCAGGGCGAGCCTGTTTCAGTCTATGAACCCGCGGATAGTTTAACGGCGGAATTTCGCGATTTTCTTTTGGGCTCAATCCCTGTAGCCACGCTTTCCTTGCGTGAACAATAAAGGTATCGCATCCGGCATCTGCCACGGTATCGATGAAACGAGCGAAGTCTTCATCTTCGTCCATATCATCAATGCCAATACGGCACTTTACCGTAACGGGAATATCTACCGCAGCCTGCATGGCTTTGACACAACTTGCTACCACCTCTGGCTGGGCCATCAAGCAGGCACCGAAGCTACCGTTCTTAACTCGATCACTCGGACAACCTACGTTTATGTTAACTTCATCATAACCGCGCGCTTGTGATAGCTCAGCACACTTGGCCATGTCAGACGGATCGCTTCCGCCCAGTTGAACAGCAACAGGGTGTTCCTCTTGGTTGTAACCCAGATAGTCACCCTTGCCGTAAATGATCGCGCCTGTGGTTACCATTTCTGTATAGAGAAGTGTGTGCTTAGACATTAATCGTAAAAAGTAGCGACAATGGCGGTCTGTCCAATCCAGCATTGGAGCGACAGAGAATTTACGATTTAGCGGAGTGATAGACACGACAGGAACCTCAGACACAGTTATTACTTATATACCTCGCGTACGCGCGAGCGGCGTATAGTACCTATGTTCAATAAAAAAACAATGTCGCTTGCCATTATTTGATAGGCCTATTCCAGCCTTAAAAAACAGCTCAAATCGCAGAACGCATAAGTAAATCTTCATAGATTATTCAACTTACTGAAAAGATGGCGTTTTTTGTATAAGGATTTTTGTAGGTATTTGCCACTATTATGCTTTTAGCGTATTTCAAAGTTCACGATTAGCGGCTATTGTATAAAGTAATAACCATAATTATTAGCACAGACAAAAATGTGATTGCAGCTCATTAGCGTGTTCAACGCAAAGAACTGCGCCTTCCGGAGACATTTTATGGCGGACAAGAAGCCGAAGGATCAGCAAGCGCAAGACGTAACTCAAACTGAAGGCGCGCCCAAACCAGCAGACGAACTTGCTCAACTTAGAGAAATTTTGTTTGGTCAAACAAACCGTGCATTCCGTGCAGATCTTTCCGCGTTGGAGTCACGGGTTAACGACAGCTTCTCTAAACTGAATACGCATCTTGATAATCAGTTTAACGATATACGTAAGCTTATTGACCAACAGATCACAGAATTATCGAATCAGTTGGCCAGTGCTAACGACAACCACAGTAACGTGCAAGAGCAACTTCAAAACACCACTGACAAATTGCAAAGTGAATTGGAGATAGCGGAAACTGCTGCAAAGAATGACAACGATGCATTGGAAGCTCATGTGGTTAAAGAACTAGAGTCGCTTGATAATTTATTTAGTAAGCGTCACCAGGAGCTGTTAGAGAAGCTTCAGCAGGTAACCAGTGAGCTTTCAGAAAGTAAAACCGATAGAAAAACGTTGGCAAACTTACTTTCGACTATGGCCACCAACCTCGCTACAGATCATTAATTAATGACTGAAAAAGTGCCGCCGTCGGAGCTATCTGACAACTCTCTAGACAAAGTCAGAGAGCTACTCATTGGAAGGGACGATAAGTTCGTTCAAGAAAAGTTGAATCGCGATGCAAAAGGCATCGTGACAAACGTCGTTTCTGAAGCGCTCTTTGAACGCGAAACAAAGGACGGCTCGGTTAACAAAGTACTTGTTCCTCTTGTAGAGAAGTCGCTTCACCGCTCTATAGAAGCTAATAGCGACAAGATTGTTGGTACACTTTATCCCTTGGTTGGCACGCTTGTAAGAAAGGCGGTATCTTCATTTCTTGTTGAGTTTGTCGAGCGCACTAACGCGCTTATCGAAAACAGCTTAAGTCCCAAAAGCGTATCTTGGCGATTCAAAGCTTGGCAGTCCGGAGTCAGGTATTCTGAATTTGTCGCATCTCAAATTTACCAATACCAAGTCCAACAGCTGCTGGTCATTCATCGAGAGACCGGCACGCTACTTCACAGCATTTCTTCAGATCCTGATAAAGAAAAAGACGCAGACTTAATTTCGTCAATGCTAGTGGCCATTAATGACTTTGTGGCAGATGCGTTTGGCGTTACCAGTACCGAGTCAGAAAACGAGCTCGGCGAGATAAAAACGGAAGACTTTACGCTGCTAATAAAAATTGGGCCACAAGCGCTGCTTGTTGCTGCGGTTACGGGCAGTATTCCTCCAGAGGTACGCGGAAAACTTCAACAGGCGTTGGAAGACTTTCATCAGTTCTATCAACAACCGTTGCTCACTTATGAAGGTGACAATGCGCCCTTCGACGGTTGCGAAACCATTCTTTCAGACTGCTTAATAAGCGAAAGAAAAGAGGGTGAAGGAAAAAAATCAAACCGATTAATAGGTGCACTAGTGCTTCTGGTGATTTTTTTCGCACTTGCAGTGCTGTCTTTTATGCGTTTGTCGTTAAGCATCTTAAAAAGCGACTTGCACGAGCTTTCCCCTCCACCTGGCATCATAGTAACTGATACTTATGTTTCCAATGGGAATGTGCACGCTAAAGTCCTTCGCGACCCAGTCGCTACCAGCATCGAACAATGGTTTAGCGATAATAACATCGATGCAGAAAGAGTTACTGTTATTGAAGAACCCTTTGTTTCTTTAAAACCAAGTGTGGTTGAACGCAAACTTGAAAAGCTCGTGAGCGACTATCCACTCAGCGAATCAGAAAGCCTATTAATTAAAAAAGGTGATGACCATAGCTTTATTATTTCAGGAACCGTATTCACCCCAACCGCAATTAACTTTACTCAGCAAATAAACGCTATTCCTGGTATTTCGACAGTTAACGTTGATACCACCGCGCTAAACGTCAAAGCAGCCTATCAAATTGACAATGCTGAGCTCCAGAAGGCTGCATTGAACCGACTAGTTAATAAGGTTTCCTCACAAAATGTACTTTTTGCTACTAACCAAGAAGCGCTTTCTGAAGTACAGTTAGCAAAATTAGAACCTCTGGCAAACGACATAAAACAATTGTTAACCCTTGCTGACAAGACAAAAACTGTTGTCAGTATTGTTGTAATGGGTGCCAGTGATAATTCAGGCTCAAGCGCACGAAATCGCGCATTGAGTCAAAAACGAGCAGAGAATGTTGTGAATTCATTAATTTCACTTGGCGTAGAAAGTGATATTCTTATACCTGTAAGCTTAGGAGAGCTACCATTGCAGAAAGCATCAATGGGGCGTTCAGTCATGTTAAACGTTTTAATATCCAGTGAGCAGCAGTAAGGAAGCTTTGCAGTGATACAGAAAAAAGTATGTATTTTAGGGCCCACTGGTGTTGGCAAAACAAGCCTGATAAAACAGTTCGTTGAAGGTATTTTCTCCGAAAAATACAAGACCACTATTGGCGTAAAAATAGACAAGAAACAAGTCAATAAAGACGGACGCGGCGTTCAGCTTCTACTTTGGGATTTAGAAGGTATCGACAGATACTGTGGCTTCAACCCTCGCTACCTTCGCGGCGCAAGCGCCTACATTATTGTAGTTGACCAAACTCGGTCTCAATCCTTGCTTGAAGGCATGGAAATTCTAGAACTCGCACGCGAACACTACCCCGATATCCCCGCATTTTTTGTTGTAAATAAAACCGATCTCCCCACAAGTTGGCACTGGAGTGAGGAAGAACTCAATTCTTACGCTCAAAAATTCGCTTCACTAACGAAGACCAGCGCAAAGACCGGTGAAAATGTAGAGAATTTATTCAGTACAATTGCGTTTTGGTAGGAGATTGCCATGGATATTCATTTATTAAATGCATTAGGCATTACTAACTGCGCGCTATTTAGGTGTAACTCCGAAAGCGACATTGAATGCTTAACGCCAGAACTTCCATGGCTAGCAAATGTTGTGACTATTGACGAAAACAACAAACTGCAAAAGAAGCATATCCCCTCCATTTTTTAGACGACTTTTTTCTCGATGCCGACGAGGTATGGAAAGGCGAAACGTCATTTACGCTTTCATCTGGCTTTTGGACGGAGCACAATGAGAGCCAAGTACTTCGCTTAGAAGCATTGGCGATTAATAGCGAATCGGGTTCTCGCTATCTGGTCGTTAAAAACGTAGAAGAGCAATTTGACGAAAAGCGTAAAACGCTGCAAGCCGCGCGGGAATTATTGCTAAGCCATCACGAAATTGTAGGTCAGCACGAGTATATTAGGCACAATATTAAATGGTGTTTTACGCAAGAACACCCGACTTCAAAAGCTCGTTCCGCCCATTCAGCAAGCTATTCACAACCTGGAAACCGGCGTTGTCATTTTAGACGACAAAGGCGGATTGATATTGGACAACAAAGCGTCTCATAGATTGCTGCTGTGTAATAGCACAACGCCAAGCTCTATTCGCGTCAACGAGCTTCTTACTGATATTGATGCGCCGGCAACGTTTCTTCCCGCACTGGTGCAGCGAAAAGCCCCCTGGCAAGGGGAGCTTTATTGGCAACCTGTTGACGATTATGGTGTGTGGCTTCAGGTTACCATTCACCCTGTATTACAAGGGGATGAGTTAACCCATTGGGTTTACCTACTTACCGATATTACCCATATCCACAATAAAGAAGAGAGCGTATTAACTGCCAGTGGAATGGACTCGTTAACAAAGGTAGCCAATCGCAATTTGTTTACCGATACAGTAAGAAGACTGGTTCAGGAAGAAATCGCATTCAAGTTGTTCATCATAGATATATGCGACTTTAAGAAGATAAATGAATCACTTAGCTATCAGTCGGGTGACGAGATCCTTAAATCGTTCGCACTGCGACTGCAGACCTTTGTCGGCAACAGCGGGTTTATAGCGAGAATAGGCAGCAATGAGTTTGCATTGGTGAAACGTGAAGATACCTTTAACGAACTTATCAGTGCCGAGTATATTGAGCAGCTAGTCAAAAAGCTCACTCAAACCTATACCGTTCTCAATGGCAGCGAGCCGAATTTAGGCATAAATATTGGCGAAGCGAACTTTCCCCGACACTGCCCGTCAACCGAATCACTTCTTCAGTGTGCTGACATCGCCTTGCAGGCCGCTAAATACCAAGGTCGCAATGTGGTACTTACCTACAGTGAAGAACTACACAAACAACATCATGCAATTAGCGAGCTTGAGAGTCAGCTACGTTCTGCCATCGAAAACAATGAACTCAAACTCTTTTTGCAGCCTATTGTCGATTTAGAGACTGGCAAAATTGTTAAATGCGAGGCATTGGCAAGATGGATAACGCCGGAAGGTAAGTTTATTTCCCCAGAAGTGTTCATTCCTCTTGCTGAAAAAAGTGAACTCATTTTCCCTTTCGGCGAGTGGCTTATCAATGAAGCTTGTGATGCTATAGAAGCGTTAAAGGCTTCTAATTTAGACATTAGGTTGGCCATTAATATCTCTGGCCGCCAAGTGTCAGATTTAGCACTACTAAACCAAATTAAAAACGCATTGGAAGATCACCAACTCCCCGGCTCAAACTTATCTATCGAGTTAACCGAAAGCGTGTTTGTGGAAAGCTTGGATACCGTTTCAGTATTACTCAACGAGCTTCGAGCAATGGGGATCACCGTGTCGATTGACGATTTCGGTACAGGTTTTAGTTCACTGGTGTATCTGAAGAAACTGCCTATCGATGAGCTTAAGATTGACCGTTCCTTTGTCAGTGAACTTGAGAAAAACACCGACGACCAAGCTATCGTTCAGGCTATTCTTGGACTGGCGAGCAACTTAAACATTAAGATTATTGCAGAAGGTATTGAAACCCAACAGCAGCAACAGTTTTTGCAAAATCATCGGTGTGCTTATGGTCAGGGTTACTTATATCAGCGCCCCGTTGCCATACCTGAATTTATAACTTTAGCGCAAAAGCTAAAGTAAGCTTAAGCAAAGCTTCATCAGCCTGTGTCGTCCTAATATAGGTTGACAGTTATTAGGCCAGCTCTCGAAGCTGGCCTTTTCTATTATGCACTGCGTTAGGCGTTTCCATATCTAATGCTAAG
>NZ_JAKREZ010000046.1:0-23981 GCF_022348345.1 Alteromonas sp. CNT1-28
GAAGTCTAAAATGAAAGGTAACCCAGCTCCACAAGCCATTAACGGCGAGGTTTGTAGCGATTTATGTTACTTTAGAGGGGAAAATCCCTAGAACCCCAAGATGGTATTTTATGATGTTGAGTGAGCCTTGACGAAAGTATGAGCAAAATAACGACCGTGTTGAGGTACGAGACATCACCAACTGTTTTTGCTACGACTTAAATACTTTGTATGTGTTTTGTTCTAAATATTGAGAGGACTTATTTACTGCAATCCGCAATTTTTTTGCCACTTCAATCACTACTGATAACACTTGCTCACTAAAACATTATTATTTAAAAATAACCTCAGTAAAATGTGGATTATTAATTAATACTTCTAGTTTATATATTCCATCCAATTCAATCAGTATGTCCGTTTCGTTAGTATTCAGCTTGATGCACTCGTTACGACTGTGATTACGCAATACATCAATAGCAACACCTTTTATAGATTCGCCCACTTTCATCGTTAATTTAACCGGATAACGGAACAAACAAACTATTTCAATATAATCATATTCACTACAACTAATCATAAGACTCACCTCTGAAAATGGATTACTTACCGTGAGGCTGATTGACAGTTATTGCAATAACCTCAAAAACACAAAACTCCCCCATAACGGACTATTACTTGCAGGCTTTAATGGAAGCGCTAGAGATAAAAGGCTGCAAGTAACTTCCCCAGCGCAGCTAGTTTATGGGCTTGTTAGTTAATTAAGACCTAAAAGTGATCCCCCATTTGCAGTTAATTAAGAGCCGCTTCAAAATCTTCTAGAGCTTGCTAGGAGGCCAACTTTCAATGATTAAAAGGGGTGACTCTACAACGCAAATGTTATCCCAAATTGGATCAATCTAATCTTCAATTCAACAGTTACAACCTGAATGCCATTCCGATCCAAAAAATTACTATAAATTGCCTTTTTTGATTAGCTAAACAAGTATATTGCCAAAATAACACTACTAATTGCTGTAAGTAATATTACAACCGCGGACATTTTAGAAGCCGAGTCTAATTCTTTGCCAAATCCAAGATCGCGTAGCATATGATTTACGCCTGAAATAGCATGAAAGCTTAGCGCTGTTAAACCACCCCAAAATATGACCCTTACAAACCAGTTTTCAAAGTAGTTGGTTGCTAGTTGAAAACTGTCTTCTGACTGTAAACTGATAACAAACATGTACATGACAAGGGGAAGGAATAGTATTAAGAACACCCCAGTTACTCTGTGTGTAAATGATTCATATGCCGTGATAGGAGCTTTTATTTTTAGCAGGTTAAGAAATACAGGTCTTTGTTTTTTATTCATTTAGATTGCCTTGGGAATGGATGCGCACATGTAGGAGTTTTTAAAAACTAAAATATATCCTCGAGGATTGCAATCGTTATTCCTTGCAGATAGCTGATTTGAACAGATACATACTTGTTTTTCATATGACAACAGCGATCACGGCAAGAGCATAAATGTTTAATTATCACTCAATTGAGTTGCACCCCGCTAAAAATATAGCCTCAAGGTAGTCAGTATCCATTGCGGCCATACGTTGTTTACGCCTAACACTGGCTTTTCTGCTGGTATCGATCTTTATCATGTTAACCCCGATGTGCCGTAAACGGGCAATATTCTCTGCTCCGTCGCCACGGTATATCTGACAGTTATCCTCTCTCATCGCAGTATCCAAGACCCAATGTAGGTTATTTTCGATACCCCAATGTCCGCGTGCCGCTTTACCAAATTGCTCTGTCGTTAGCTTTGTAGAGCTGATGTAATAGCGGTATTCCAGTGACGCCTTTTTACCATCATTCTGGTAGTTTATCGCCATACCAATACAGGTTAAATTTGCCTAATCAGGGTATGCCTCGGCGAAATCTCCTGCGTCTTGCACATGATATTCCCGCGCTTCAACACGGCCATGCCCTTTCTCAATATGGAGCCCAGTGGCTGTATCCACAGAGGCGAATGCCGCCTTGATGCTTTCATACAACCGCTTCTGGTTGCCCTTGACCGCAATCAGGTAATCCGCCCCTTTATCGACGATTGTCTTGGTTATTTTGTGTTGGCAACCCATCGCATCAATGGTGATAAGGCAGCCTTTAATATCTAACAAATTGAGCAAATCAGGAATGGCGGTGATTTCATTTGACTTCGCGTCTGTCTTAATCTGCCCCATAACCACGCCATTTGCGGTAGCAAAAGCGCTGACCATGTGAATTGCAGATTGACGATCATGGCGAGCATAGGAGCTGCGCAAGCGTTTACCATCCACCGCGACCACTTCACCCTCGCTCAGTTTTACCACCTCTTGCATCCAACGTATAAAGCTGGACTGCAATGCGCTGGGCTCTATCCTTGAAATAATGCGAGCTATCGTATCGTGCACGGGTAACCCTTCTTTGAATAAACCTAAGCCCTGAAGCCAGCTTAGCCTTGCTTTACCAAAATCTTCAATATCCTCCCAGCCTTCACAACCCGTGATGATGGCGCAAATAGATAAGAACAATACGTCGTAAAGGGGGTAGCTTAATTTAGCCGTTTGGCGTGGGTCTTTTACATCAGCGAAGTACTGGGCAAATACATCGATTGTCATAGTTGGACTCCCAAAAGGGAGTTTAAGATCACAGCTAAATCAGATCGTCAAATCGGGCTAAATGATCATAGTCGCTTAAAATTCGTTCGCGATCTCGCCGTGCACCAGTGATTGAGCAATAATTGGTGGACTATTGTCGGCCTTGCTTAATTTTTGGTTATCATTACCTTCAAAGCGAAAGATAGAAGGTCTAACACACATGGTCTTTGTTAGACTAGGTGTTTGTCGACAAATTTTGCAATGACAAGATAAAAAAGTTGTTTCGGGTCATAAATATTTCTTAAGTCATGTCCGTTAATGCTAATTAACGTGCATACAATTAGTAAAACAGTTAGCTGATGGTGTTTCAACGGCTCTCTGCAAGTGGATGGCTATGCCGGTTATGCACAAATTGAAGCTACTTTAGCTGGCAGCTAGGCACATGCACGTCCTACTGTTTCTTTAAATGTTTTTTTGCAGGCTCCGATACTGAATGAATATGCAGTATTCTAGCAATTCATCAGAAGAAACTTTTCTTAATTTCCTGTAGCCGGTCATAAATCAGAGGTGGATAGTTTGCATGATATTCACCGCACTCTGGGCAAGTTTCTTGCTTTAGGTGCGCTTGATTGTCGAGATCTTGATAAGGAAAAACGCTGAAGAGAAGTTCGTGCTGCATAAGCGTTTTATAAAAACTCTTATGATAAGGTGCAATCTCGCTGTCTTTGATTTTGTCGAAATATAGGTCAACGCTGTTCAAAATGCTCATAATTTCTTTAACCCCGTCGAACCTTAAAATGTCGTCATCTTTGTGAATATCAACATCTAAGCTCTCTAGATCCTCAATGAAACATTTAATCGCTCGCCGGGAATGCAAAAGGATCATTTGCGACTTGCCATCAATCATCTTTTCCTGATCGTAGCTAAAATTTTTAATGTTTCTTTCGACGAACATATAAAGTTCGTGAAGCTGATTCAACTCGTGCCTCAGTTGCTCCTTCGTATATTCCTTTTCGATTTGCTGATGGAGGATGCCATTAGCGTCAATCTGAGCTTTTAACACCAGAAAGAGAAGCACTGAACCCAGAATTTGTAGAAATGGGCTTGAAATACCTCCAAGAGCATCTCCTATTTCGCCATACCCTTTCAAATATTGCAGCGGAAGAAGAGGTGCAAACAAAGGGATAAGCAGGCAAGCCGCACCACCAATGACTATGACCCAGAAAGCTATTTTGGTAACAGGAGAGTTATAGATATTCATTTTTACACCTTTTTAGAATTTTCTTTTCTGTACGCGCTAGGAGTTTTGCCAATTTTTTTCTTAAACAACTTTTGAAAGTGTTCATGTGCCGGATACCCAATGGCTTCACTCACTTCGGGAACAGACTTACCGGATTCTTTAAGCAGCTGCTTTGCTTTTTCAAGCCGACAATAGGTTAAATAATCAAGAGGTGTCATGCCTGACAGCTCCTTAAATTTGACGCTGTAGTTCGTACGCGACATCCCCGCAATCCCGGCGAGATCGTCAAGACCCCATTTTTTATCGAGACTATGATGAATAGCTTCCAAGGTTTTGCTGAGTTGCGGATTTTCGATCAGTTTGAAGAATCCAGCATTTTTATTGGATTTGTACATGTGGATTCTTAACGCTTGCACGAAGATAATTTCGGTCAGCTTTCTGACTAACGTGTTGCTTCCAGGAAGCCCTGATTTTGCTTCCTGCTCTATAATACTTAAAAGCATGGCAAGCCAAGGCGAGTGGGAGTTATCAGCACTCTTGATATGCACGACATATGGCAGCGAATTTAAGAATGGATGATCGGGTCCGCCATTAAAACAAAAATGTCCGCAAACGACGTTGGCTTTGAGCTTGCTCTGATCACCGTATTCCAAAACTTGAGCTTCGGTGAGGTTGGCTTTAGCTCTAAATTCGACCGCAGGCTCGGCCTTGATTTTTGGTGCACTGGCCATGGTGTGCTCCATCCCTTTGAAAAAGATCAAAATATCGCCCTGCTCCGCCAATGCTTTAAGTTTAAGTTTTGGCACCTCATACCAAAACTCGCCATGAGTCACGA
Organism: Alteromonas sp. CNT1-28; assembly: GCF_022348345.1. NCBI lineage: Bacteria > Pseudomonadati > Pseudomonadota > Gammaproteobacteria > Alteromonadales > Alteromonadaceae > Alteromonas > Alteromonas sp. CNT1-28. The sequence goes on from NZ_JAKREZ010000046.1 coordinate 4,664, forward strand.
TGTGAAATCTCGCTAGATTCTCTTCCTGCGGGAGGCTGATGCCCCAGTCTCCCGCAAATGAGGTTCTATACCAGTAGCTGCTAGTAAGCTCTACCTTATCTAAAATTTCACTGAGAACATCCATATATAGCTCCTACGTAAACTGTCCAATAGGTCATGTTATACGAACTATTGAACATATTATATCTATTTTACATACTGTAAAGTCAGTCTAATCAGTAAGTGGATGAAAACTAAGGAGGCTTTATGAAACTAGATTATGTGATCGTTGCCGGAGGGTGTTTTTGGGGTCTCGAAGACCTCCTTAGGAGTCTGGACGGTGTGACGTCAACGAAGGTGGGCTACTCTGGCGGAGATTTTGATGATCCTACCTACGCCGATATTATAACAGGGAAAACGGGGCACGCCGAAGCGGTTCGCGTGGAATACGACCAAGACGAAATATCTCTCGAAGAGATTCTACATTACTTTTTCAAAATCCATGATCCGACTACGAAGAATCGCCAAGGAAATGATGTTGGCACTTCGTATCGCTCGGCAGCGTTCTATCGTGACGATGCACAGAAAGCGATTATCGAAAACGTGATTGATGAGGTCAATGAGATCGGTCGCTTCGAGAATCCCGTGGTCACGACGGTAGCCTTGGAAAAAGAGTTTTATGACGCTGAGGAGTATCACCAAAACTATTTGAAGAAGAATCCCCACGGGTACACGTGCCATTTTGAGAGAGATTAAACCATGAATCAAACGAAAGAGGAAAAAATGAAAGAACTTAAGAACGTTGTCATCTACACAAAAGACCATTGTCCGTTTAGTAAACGCGTGAAGGAGTACTTAACTTCTGAAAAAGTTGATTTTAAACAAATTCGCGTGGATGACGATCCCAAGACTTATGATGAGTTGAAGAAAAAAACCAACCTTCAAACTGTTCCGCAAGTTTTTGTGGATGGAAAATTCATTGGTAGCGCGACTGACTTCTTCGCGTGGATTGATAGCTAAAGAACAAACCCAAAAATAAAGGAGCAAATTTATGTTCAACTGGGAAAGCATTAACAACTATCTCGATAACGGCACTCCCGCTCCTCCTAGAAAAGTAGAAAAGAGCGAGGAAGAGTGGAAAAAAATTCTGACGCCCGCTCAATTTAATGTCATGCGGAAGAAAGGCACCGAGCGCCCTCACACTGGGGAACTCTGTTCATTTTATGAGGCAGGACGGTATGCCTGCGCGGGCTGCGACACCGAACTCTTTGACTCGAACGTTAAGTTTGATTCGGGAACAGGTTGGCCGAGTTTTTCTGAGCCCGTCGCCGACAACGTAATTCAATATGAACTGGACACGACTTACGGACGAAGAATCGAAGTGCTATGCAATGTGTGCGAAGCCCACTTAGGGCACGTTTTTCCAGACGGTCCTGAGCCCTCTGGGGCTCGATTCTGCATCAACTCGGAGTCGTTGAAGTTTGTAGAGTAATTTTAGAAAATGGAGGGGGTCGTGGGGATTAAGCTGTTCGGTCATAAGGACTGCCACAAAACCAAGATTTACCAGTCGTACTTGAAAGAAAAAGGAATCGAGTTTGATTTTTTAGATGTTCACGAAGACGACGCGGCAGCTGATGAACTGCGATCCCTTTATACTACTGGAAAGTTAAATTTCCCGACAATACTGGTTGGGACAAAGAAGCTGAGAAACCCCAAGTTCAAGGATCTCGACAAGTGGTTGGAAGCTTCGATGAAATAACGAGATCTTTTTTTTGAGGATTGTAATTAGCTTAGTAAGGAGTCAGATCAATGATTATAGCAGTTTTCCGCAGTCGTGTTGCCAAGGAGCACGGTGGGGAGTTTGAAAGAAGATACGCCGAGATGTCCGCGCTTGTCGAAGCCATTCCTGGTTACGGAAGCCATGAGCGGTTTTCTTCTCCTAACGGTGAAGATGTTCTAATTGTCGAGTTCCTTACCAGAGAAGCTTTCGATGCTTGGGATAAGCATCCCGAACACAAAAAAGCCAAGATGCTTGGCAAAGACTACATTTTTGAATCGTACGACGTGAAGGTCGGAGAAGTTTTTGAACGGCACACAAAGCCGGAGGTGAAATTATGAAAACGAGAACTACTTATGTCGTAGGTGGCGTCCGTATTCCATTTATGAAATCAATGACTGCCTATCGAGATGTCACCACGCCAGAGCTTATGACCGCTAGCCTGAAAAGTTTAGTCGAAAGATATAACTTAAAGGGCAAAGTCGTGGGTGACGTGGCTCTGGGTGCACTCATGCAAAGTTCGGCCAACTGGAACTTTGCGCGTGAAGTTGTTCAGGCTTCTGGCTTACATCCGAATACGCCAGCATATAACGTGCAGCGGGCTTGCGGTACCAGTTTAGAAACTACGATTCAGATCGCACACAAAATATCCAGCTACCAAATCGAGAGCGGTATTGCGGGCGGCGTGGATAGCAATAGCGACTTGCCAATTATGGTGACTCGTTCGTTCTCGCAGAAGCTCGTTGCATTGAATTCGGCCAGAACACTCGGCGAGAAACTAAGAATCTTTTTGAGCTTTAGGCCGAGCGATTTAAAACCCGTGCCACCCGCCGTCGTTGAACCGCGAACAGGGAAGTCAATGGGTGAACATTGTGAGTTGATGGTCAAAGAATGGAAAATTTCCCGGCAAGAGCAAGACGAGCTGGCTCTGGCAAGCCATCTGAACGCCGCGAAAGCGTACAAAGACGGCTTTTATGCCGATCTCGTTTTTCCATTTTTAGGAAAAAGTACGGATGGAATCATGCGTGGCGATACGACTTTAGAGAAGTTGGCAAAGCTAAAGCCAGCATTTGATCGATCCGAAAAAGGAACTCTGACGGCAGGCAACTCGAGTTCACTCACGGATGGCTCGTCCACCGTTCTTTTGGCTTCCGAAGAAGAGGCTAAAAAGAATAATTGGCCGCTGTTGGCCAAGATTGTGGATTCTCATACTTCTGCCGTGGATTACGTCGCTGGCGAAGGTTTGCTCATGGCTCCAACTGTGGCGGTCAGTGAATTATTGAAGCGAAACGGCTTAAAGCTTCAGGATTTTGATTTTTACGAAATTCACGAGGCGTTCGCTGGACAAGTGCTCTGCACGATGAAGGCGTGGGAGTCTGCTGAATACTGCAAAACACGTTTGGGACGATCAGAGCCTCTCGGAAAAATTGACCGCTCGAAGCTAAATGTCCGTGGAAGTAGCATTGCCCTTGGGCATCCGTTTGCGGCTACTGGCGCTAAGATCGTCGGAGTTTTAGCAAAGATACTGCACTCAGCTGGTCCTGGAAAACGTGGCCTTATCGTCGTTTGCACGGCGGGAGGAATGGGAGTGGCTACAATTCTTGAAAGTTAGGAGAAAAATATGTCGGATCTAAAAATGAATAAAGAAGACGGTGTTGAAAGCTATGAATTTGCAACCCCTGAAGCAATCGAAGAAGCATTGAAAATCGGGAAGCTTAGTCAAACGGTTTTCGGCATGGGTTGCTTTTGGGGACCGGATTCTAATTTTGGAGGGACGCAGGGAGTAGTGCAAACACGTGTTGGCTACGCTGGAGCATCAACTCTGGATCCGAGTTACCGCAACATCAACGGACACGCCGAAGTCGTCAGAGTGATCTACGATAAAGACCAAATCAGCTACAGGGAACTTCTTGGAAGTTTTGAATCATGGTCTGTTCATGGTAGAAAGCAGGGCCAGTATCGCCAGATACTTTTTGTTTTTGATCTGGAGCAAAAACAAGTAGCTGAAGAACTGATTCAAGCGATTGGAAAGGAGAAATCTCCCGAGGTGATTGAGGCCGGAGAACAAAATGGTTATTTTTGGCCCGCCGAAGATTACCATCAAAAGCATCGTCTTCGCAGAAACAAACAGCTTGTAAGTCTTGCAGAAGTAGATTTCGGTCCTCGCTGGGATGAACATCTGTATTTTACTAAATTAAATAGTACCGATAGAAAAGGCTTCAGTCTCTCAAGCTGGCTAAAAAAGTTGTCTCCGGAAATGCAGAAAGCTTACCGAATCGGTTAATCTGAAATTGCAGCTGGCTAAAGAACTCTATTTTCTATATGTAAAGAATGTGACGATCTCCTTCACATGGAGTCCAAGAGAGCATAAAAAATCTGTGTAAGTCGCATTACCCATGTATTTGAAAGGAATAAATAATGCCAATATCAGACCAGCTTATCGACCGAAGCAAGACCTCAGTTTTTATGAGGTCTTGAGATCAGCGCAGCATGAACAGATCTCTTACAGTGTGGCGAACACACTGGTTTGATTGCGGCCTTGGGTTTTAGCTTTGTATAACATCTGATCGGCGACTTCGAGCAACTGCTTTTTGTCGTCAAATAAATCAGCGCTGGCCAAACCTATGCTGACCGTTAATTGTCGTAATAACCACTCATGGTTAGCCACTACCAGCCTTAACTTTTCCAGTGTTTTATTTGCGGACGCTGTGTCTGTGCCTGGCAGGATCAGCACAAACTCTTCACCACCATAACGGGCGAAAAAGTCATAGTTCCTGCTATGGCGCTGAAACAGAGCCGCGACTTGACTCAGTGCCTCATCTCCTGCGGCATGACCATAGCTGTCGTTAAAACTCTTAAAGTGATCAATATCAATCAATGCCAGTACAAAAGATTGTCCTGTTCTTTGCCAGCGAGCAAATTCAGCTTCAAACTTGAGGTCAAAAGCTCTTCTGTTGTTCACCCCTGTCAGCGCATCCGTCATGCTGGTATTATGTAATTGTTCGCCGACTTTTTTCAGCTCCAGTATGGCGATCACTTGTCTGGACAGAGCCTGCAAAGAGCTTATCTGCCGCTGGTTCAGCTGCTTAGGAACATGATCATAGACACAAATAGTACCAATCACTGCACCTTCGGGATCAATCAGCGGCGAGCCAGCATAAAATCGGTAGCCAGGTCCTGAAATCACCATAGCATTGGTACTGAATCTGTGATCTAAAGTAGCGTCAGGGACCACCATTACCGCATCAGGTGTTTCCATTGCATACACGCAAAAGGACTCTTTAATTAATACAGAGGTACGCGAAATACCAACTTTTGCAATTAGATTCAGCTTTGTGTCATCGGTTCGCGTCACCATAGCCACTGGTGCATCACAGATATAACACGCCAGTTCAGTGATATCCCGCAGGTTCTGATCTGCTTCAGCAGGTGCTTTTAGTGTGGTTTCTGCACTAGCTGTTTGAGCTAAACTAAAGGTCATGTACTTCTCCGTTTTTCTACTGCATTTTTCAAAGATCCTGCATAGAAAAATGAATTAAATCGTTGATTTAACTCTAGCATAGATCTGTCAGACTTGAAGTTATCTCTGTAGCAATGGTATTGTTTTGTACAATATTCGCCTGCTTGATTTGAGTTTTAGCTGTATTTATAAACTTTTGGCTTTTCCGGTCGCAGGCTCTATAATTTGCTCGTTTAAATCCAACTCTTCGTCTAACGTCATCTATTTAGTGTGCATGCGGCCTCCGGAGCATTTTCCGTGGCTTATTTTACCGAAGCATCGGGATTGCTAAATAGAGCTGAACGCTGTAATGCGCTTTCGAACTGAGCTTTCCGTAACTTCGGCATTAGTTCATGTACCTTGCTTACTGGATGTTGGTTGACGCGCAGCAGCACGTCCGTCAGATAATCGTAAACGTTAATAGCAGTGTTGACCTTGCTTTGAATGACGCCAACATGCTTAGCACCAAGCTCCGTTCAGCAGAATCACAGCCAGTTTTTCAGTTATCCCAAGTGTCACTCTCAGATTAAAGGCCGCCATACCGGATGTAGTGCCAACAAGAAAACTAAAACACAACTTCGCTGATCATCGCTGAGTGTTTATAAATCGTCTCCCATCACCGGTATCGATAAGCAGATAAGCCTGGTTATGCCATTAGCAGTTCTTGAAGCATTCCTGCTTTCAATGTCGTCAACGTGATCACGATTTGAGTTGAGATAACGACTCTGTTGCTGAAGACTCTCAGTTAATTGCCACTCACCAGATTCAAGAACAGCACCCGCTAACTCGGCACATACTGTTGCAAAACCATAAAGCGCTTGATTATCGCGGGTAAAACGCAGCGGCATCGTCTGGCCTTTTACAAGAAGGGACCATTCCAAAACTCTGTACTTACCTTTTAATCGGTTACTGACAAAAATAGTTATACTTGTACCGCTGGCGCCAACAACTAAAAAGCTCGTGATAGCTAGTCCTATCAGAGACCATAACTCTGGTTTCCCACTTAGTAACAGTGGATTAGGCAAATGACTCCTCAAAACGAGATCAGCACCAAGGGTCAGCGCTGTTTTATACACTGCTTGTTCTAATAATGGAGTTGCATTGACCAGTGACGCAACAGCATCACAACTATAAGGTTCTAGAACTGCCGTAGCTCTCAACCATTCTGTTTCATGGGCAATCGCCAACAAATTTGACCAAATTCGAACCAGTGCCGCTATATGAATGGAGTTTTCATCAGTCAGGACGGTTTGATTAAGCTGCTTATCCAGTTCCTGATGCCAGTATTGGTATTGGCTTGTCAAAAGTACAAACAACTCAGATTGAAGCAACTTATTATTAGTTACCGGTCTTATCCTATTTGACATCTCATTGAATAGTTGTATAAATTTTTTGTCTGCTTGTTGCTCACGCTTTAGCAGATCTTGCTGTTGTTGAAGCATCTGTAAATCGTATTCAATGGCCTGCTTAAAAAGTGTGAGTAAGGAACAGTGTTGTGATGCCCGATCTGGGCTTGAAAAGTCCAACATACACAAAGTACCGAAAGTTTTTCCGCTAGGCCAAAGCAATGGCAGGCCATAGTAATAACTAAAGCCTGCTGCAAATGTTGGGTTATTGTTTTCATATCGGGTACCGATTGCATTTTCAACTAGTAATGGCTGGTTACTGGAAATGACTTGGGAACAATAAGTGTTAAGTGCCAATGGAACAGGTTCACCGCAATAAAAAGTTGGTACTGACACACTGCCAACAGCCTGACAAATTTCGTTTTTATCTAATCGATTAATCAGCACACAAGGCACTTCCGCGACTTGAGCCATCGAGTTTACAATGCCTTGCCAGCGCTCTAGGAGCAGAGCGGTTTCTATGCTCAAATCTACTGCCATTTGTTCCCTCAGTATTTAAATAGTCCCCTTTTGCATCATTCGATCTTGTTTATCTCAGAGTATCAAACAGGAAACAAAGTGATTGATGTCAATCAGGGAATTAGCAGCATTGATGCATTAAGCGGCGCACATACACTCTAAGTAAAGTGCTTAAGTCTGATTATGGCAAGAAATTGTTACTTTGTCAGGGATAGTCAACACTTTATTAGCGAGAGACTTGCTTGGCTGACATTTAAGACAAATCGCGAGATTCCAAATCTGCCACCAACAGTCGGAACTGAGTAACTCACTTGAGCTTTAAAAAGTAAAGCATTGAAATATTTATGGTATTTATACATCCTACCTAGCTCACAGCAGAGTTTAGCATCGTGCATTAATATGACCTTACACTAAAAATACGTACTAGTTGACGTCTATCAAACTCGTTTACGAGATAGTGTAGTGGTCGACAAATTTTGGCCACATCGTTATTGCCTAATAACCGATGCTCTCTTTAAATGCGAAATGAGTAGTGCACGCATTTTTAGCCTTTTGGCAAAACGTTGATGTCTCGAAATTTTCAAGCGCTGTGCCTTGTTTATTTTCAGAAACGTCTGCTTTCAGTGAGTTCCTGATGCTCGGGCGCTCTAAATTATGGGTATAGACAATCTGATTTGCCCTATATTTGCAGTTTTTCGTGAACCCTTAATTTCACAACTCTTTTAATCTGATATCCAAAGTCTGCATCCATACAAGCCCCTACGTAAACTGTCTAATAAGTCACATTATACGAACTATTGAGCATGTTATATCTATTTTACATGCTGTAAATTCAGTTCCATTAGTAAATAGATAAAAACCAAGGAGGCTTTATGAAAAATAAATAATGTGATCGTTGCCGGAGGGTGTTTTTGGAGTCTCGAAGACCTCCTTAGAAATCAGGACGGCGTGACGTCAACGAAGGTGTGTAGTGGCACTGAAATGGCGACTGCGCAAGACGTGAAGATGAGCTGTCTGATAGCAACGGATTATCAAGCAGAACCTTCTTAAATACAATTTATTCCACGCCAATACAGCGTGCTGTCTTTCAAATCACTAGGAGAAATTTATGTCACGTTTGAACACCCCTACCACAATCGACGCCGCGCCTACTGCTACCCATACCTCACTCAAGGCTGTGGAAAAACAACTGGGCCGCGTTCCTAACATGTTCCGCGTCGTTGCCAACAGCCCTGCTGCGCTGACTGGCTACCTGCAATTGAGCGCAGCATCAGCACAGGGCGGCTTGGGTACAGCGACTCTTGAGCGTATTGCCCTAGCCGTCGCTGAGATCAACGGCTGCGATTATTGCCTTGCTGCCCATTCCTTCCTAGGCCGTAAGGTGGCCAAGCTTGATGATGCTGAACTCACTGCCAACCGCAGCGGTGCATCAAATGACCCTAAGGCCGACGCAGCCGTGCGTTTTGCTGCCGCCGTAGTCCGCCAGCGCGGGCAAGTCAGCAATGACCAGGTCCAAGCGGTGCTGAACGCTGGCTACAGTGATGCACATGTAGTGGATATTCTGTTGGCTGTTGCCCTGAACACTTTCACTAACTACGTTAACGAAGTGACACAGACCGAGGTCGACTTCCCGGCCGTTCAACCACTAGGCATTGATGTCTAATCCATTGGTGCTCAACTACAGCAATTACCTAAGTTAGGTTCGACTCGAGTAAACATATAGTTTTTCTCAAGAGTCATATCATTTTAGTGGGCTACATAGAGTGAGTCCACATGGCTAAAAATAATTGGAGATATAAGATGACTATTCCCGAAATTGAAAATGGTGTCCAGACTACCAATACCCTTAGTAATAATCTCGGTGCAAAAATCACTAAGTTTGGTATAGGTGGCATCTACGTTGCCATGACGATAATATATTTGTGGTTTGGTGGCATGAAATTCACTAGCTACGAAGCAAACGGTATACATGGTTTTGTTAGTAATAGCCCTCTGCTTTCGTGGATGTATAGCTTCCTCAGCATTCAAGGATTCTCAAATTTTCTGGGTGTGCTTGAAATTTCAGTTGGCCTGTTAATCGCTGCACGAGTTTTCTCCCCTAAGCTCGCAATCTTGGGCGGTGTACTTTCAACCGGACTCTTTTTTACGACATTGTCGTTCATGCTGACTACACCCGGTGTTTTTGAGGCATCTCTTGGGTTTCCTGCGATCTCTGTGGTTCCTGGCCAGTTTTTGCTAAAAGATTTAGGCTTGTTTGTCGTGTCTATATTTATCGTAGGTACATCACTTACAGCACTGGAGCACAAAAACAAATAAGCCTCACCCGAAACAACTATAAGTTAGATGGCTCCTAAACACATTAGAGAGCCTTTATTTTTATCTTTTAAGTGCTTCAAGTACGTGCCTTACTAGAGGCTGTTGATCTTTGAGTGAAAAATGAACGGCATAGCAACAAGGTATAATGGTTTCGCCAAAAATCAAAAATACCACCGAGAACGGACGTTGCTATGCCAAGGACAATGCTAACAGATAACGCCTAGGAAGCCCTAAAGCAAATACTTAAAGAGACAGGGCGTGTTTACAATAAATATGAACACCGAAATACACTGGAAGGCATACTTTATCGTATGCGCACAGGCATTCAGTGGCGAGATTTGCCTGAAAGATTCGGTCGTTGGAACTCTGTATTTAAGCGCTTTAACCTTTGGTCAAAGAAAGGTGTGTTACAAAAATGGTTTCAAAGCATATCGTCCGATAATGGGGTACTAGGGATTTTCCCCTCTAAAGTAACATAGAACGCTACAGGCTTTGTATTATATAGCCTCCAGCTGTGGGTTACTTTCGTTTCCAAGCTTAATCATCCACGATTGGCTTCGTAATTTCACTAATATCAGGCAATTTTCCGGTATTGGTGAAGTTATACGTCCCGCTTAAGTTGATATTTTGCCATGCAACGGGCGAAACAGCACGAGTGATAGCCGCTTTTTCTTCATCACCTGTCGCTTCAAAGTGTCCCAGAAGATGACTCAGTATCGCGGAGTTGAAGTAGATGAGCGCATTGGCAAGCAATCTTGCGCATTCATTCCAGATAGCGATTTCAGACTCGTTTTTGCCACGGAACTGATCACCATTCACCGACGCAATGGCTCGTCTAAGGAAGTGCCATGCTTCTCCCCGGTTCAGGGCACGTTGCACATACTGCCGCAAACTGGCATCGTCGATGTAGTCAAGTAAATATTGCGCTTTAACCAGTCGATTATACTCTGTCAGCGCCTGTAATATCGGGTGTCCTGAAGGATAACCAGACAGTTTTCTCACCAGTATTGCCTGTGTTGTTCGTTTTGTCTGAAGTGACAGGACAATACGCCTGATATCCTGCCATCCCGTTTCGATGACCCCCGTCCTGATGGGTTTCTTCAGCGCAAGTATGGTGTTACATTGTTCATTTTCAGTCACCTCAAACAGATCGTTGATGACGCTGTTAAATTGCGCGTATCGCGGTGCAAAGCTGTAGCCGCATAGATCCAATAAAGCGAAGTTGACGTGATTGACACCGTGTGTATCTGTCGAGAGTACGTCAGGTTTGATATCGCTGCTGTTGGATTGCAACAGATCATAGATATAGTGTGATTCATGCTCGTTGGAGCCGATTATCCGTGCATTCAGCGCGCTGTGATTGGCGACCAGGGTCATGGCCGTGATCCCTTTATTGGTACCGAAGTACTTCGAGGAATACCGGGTTTTAAACGTTTCCAGATGCGTTTCGAATTTCTGACCATCCGCACTGGCGTGCAACTGGTCCTCCTGAATATGGTAGTGGCGGAAGATGGGTAATGAAGCCACCGCATTATTGATCACGTCGCTGGCATCATGCAGCGTTTCAGGTCGGATATAGTTAGCCTGTACTGTACTCAGGTGTTCATAACTGCGGTCGGAGATCTGCGCCATACCATACACACCACGGTGAGTGGCGTTAGCAATTAGAATGGCCAGTAAATCATCCTGATGAGTAGTTCCCTGTTTTTGTATTGGCAGCACATGTGTCAGGCATCGCATAAACCCGGTTTCGCGCTCAACATACCGCAGGACATCCGCGATACCGACTGGCTGCATTCGCTTAAAGAAGGGATTGTTGACCAGAGATGTAGCGCCTTTTGTTGGCAGGTGCCAGCGGGTGCCCGAGCGATTTTTCATGATTACATTGCGATTATCTCCCTCATCAATATGGCGCGCCACGTCTTTGAGCGCGCTTTCCAGTCGATGTTGTTTCTCCTGTAACAATGCGTCAACAGGTTGTTTTAGTCTGTCCAGCGTTGATGACTCCAGCAGTGCATCCTGCGATGTTTGGGGGATCAGGTCGTCTTCCAGTGCCCGGTATTTGGTGACATTTGACAGATAAATACGTCCGTTCAGTCGTGAAGTTAACTGCCGGTAGAGCAGCCATTCATAACGTTGCGGATTAACGTTATCCTGTTTCACCAGCCATGGGAGGTGCTTTTTGGGGATAAGCGACGTATCCATTGTCATCAGTGATTCACCGGATACAATTTCCGTTTGCATCTTTTGAAGTTGGGCGACGACGGCTTCTGAGCCTTTACCGGCCTCACATTCAAGGCACAGGAACACTGGTCTTAACAACTGTTCCAGAAGGTTTCGTTGTTCGTCATAATATTGCCACTGGTACTCTTCCACGGTCCGTTTTTGTTTTTTCAGATAAAGGCAAAGGGTCTGGATATCCCGATCATCCATCACTTTCAGTGCCTGTTTTCTGACTTCCGAGAAGGGCTGATTGTCATCAATATTCTCGTCAACAAACAGGTGAAGTAGCTCTGCCGCTTTCGTGACATTGTCCGCAGCTGACTGCCAGGACAGGAACACTGCTTGTTGTGCAAAGGCGTTGGCGGCTTCCTGTTGTTTTCGGATATGGTAAACAAACCCATCCGTCAGGCGCTCCAGTGCAAGTTGCATGCGCTCTGTCAGATGACACAGTAACCACAGGTGCTGCTGTGAGCGTTTGAAGCGCCGCACTTTACTGCCGTAGTAATCAATAAGGCCGCTGAAGTGTTGTCGATTTTTTAGCGACAGATTGAGCCTGTCCACAACGTCATTTATTTGCGTGTGCCATGGTGCTAACCGGTGGTAAATGGCGAGCTCTTTTTTAAGCTCAGGCACGGTCAGACTTTTGGCACCACCCCTGAGATGGCTCAGACTCAGCCCGTCGTCTTTAGTAGTGATTATGTTGTCCAGAAAGACGTTAAGTTCATTACTGGTAAGTTGATTCAGTTGGAGCGTCAGGTCTTTTCTGACCTGTTGCATTGTGCGGCTTATCAGTCTTTGAAGCACGGAGTACTTAGGAATGGCAATGTTATGGCTGGCAAGGTATTCAATGGCCGCATCAAAGAGGTGTCGAGGCTCCAGCCAGGCATGACCAATGTAAACCAGGTGGTGGCACAGAGCATTGAGGTGCTGTTTTTCATTCCACTTATTGTAATTCAGTAGACGCAGTATCCTTGAGTAAATACGGTCACGCTGCATTTTACTGACACTGAAAGGCCTGATCCCTTTACCTCTTTGAATTTGGGAGGCAATAAACTGCATGTCGATACTGATATCACGGAAACTCGGAGCAATGATCACTGGCTTAGATTTAAAATAGCCCAGAAGCGCCACGAAATAACAACGATGTTTAGTAAGCCTGATAGTACGGCATTCGGCCTGTTCTACATCGTTTAGCGAAAAATACAAACGTTGTTCCTCAATAGAAAACTGAGGTGCTGAATACAAGTCTCGTTGTTCTGCCTGAGTCAGAATCGAGAGTTCATTACTAATTGCCATGATGAATAAACGCCAATATGATTGATGGTGTTTATATAAGATGGCAGAATATTGGAAGGTAACCCACCGCCACAGACCATATAATATAATACCTGTAGCGTTCTATGTTACTTTAGAGGGGAAAATCCCTAGAACCCCATATTGCTTTGAAAACAATGGGGGCATCTGATGACGAAAGAGAGCTGGAAAAAGAATACAAAAGACTGAAGAAAGAATTTGAAGGATTGAAGGAACAAGTAAATCCTCAGTCATTGAAACATAAAACTTATCTTCAGCTTCAAAAAGTAAATAAACTTGCAACTGATTGGTTACCAAGTCTTGATACAGAAAACCCCGACGCACCAATATCTTTGTCTGAGAAAGAAATGACTATTAAAGTCAACAACAATGGCCGAGAAGACTATTTATGGGAAATTGGTAGTGGTGCCAATTGGGTATCTTATCACGTAGCAATTTCACTAGCACTTCATCAACATTTCGCTGGACAAAAACAGTCTCCGGTACCTAGCTATATTATTTATGACCAGCCTAGCCAAGTATATTTTCCGAATAAATTAAATAGTCCACAGGAAAGTGACGAAAAAGATTTAGCTTTGATGGAACAAGATGAAGATATTGTCCAAGTTCAAATAATATTCAACGTCTTTAGCGAGGCGATTAAGAAAACAAATAATAAGTTGCAAGTTATTGTATTAGACCATGCTCCTTCGCACTTGGTTAGCCAGTTGGCTAATGGTCACGTAGTTGAAGAGTGGAGAGATGGTATCAAACTAGTACCAATGGACTGGATTGATGGCATGGAGTAAATAAGTTTTTAATTGCATTTTCAAGTATTTTAACTATTCAACTATACATGTATATAGGTCGAAACTTTGTTAATCTTATGAAAATAAAAACTTTAATTGAAGGAGGAAGCGGACTATCCTGATTTCTGTACTAAGTCTCTCATATGTTGATTAAATACCTCTTGGGCATCAGCCAAACGAGAAACGATATACTCAAATTCATCAGGAACTGTAAAAAACATTTTTCCAGAAATAGCTTCCACATGATCTTTATTGACAGCGCGCAATCTTTCACCATCAGGGATTAGTCGCAATCCACCGCTTAAAATGGCTTCAAAATCGACACCTGGAGTAGACCATCTGTGCTTTTTCATTTCGATAACGGCCTGCATAGCCTCAGTTGTCGCAAGCGGATCTGCAAATTTGTTTTGTAGCAAACAATCAACATCATACCAATGACGAGCCAATCTAACAGGGTTTGGTTCTTTTGTTTGTGTAGAAAATTGATGAAGAGCCGTTAGTTTTTCCCACAAAATGTAATCCTGTTGGAAAGCTTTAACATTTGCTCTGGGTAATTCCAAGCTACTTAATTCTGGACATTGATTTAAGTACGTCTCGACATTCAAAGCTTCCGTGGGTTTTCCTCTGTTACGACCGCCAAATTCTAACAACACATGGTCGAGTTGGTAATCATTTGAGCCACGTGTGGTTCGTGGGAAGTGAATATCAACCTTTTCACCTTTGGAATCTGGCTCAATTTCAGCGTATAAACCTTCAATCTGGTATTTATCTAATTCTTGATTTAGACGTACTAAAAATTCATTGCTCCAGTCTTCTAGTAGCCTTTGTTGGTTATCTCTGAATTTTTTAGCTTGGCTATTAGATTTGGTACTTTGTTGCCATGCCTTTAATTCATCTTCTTCAGAGAGGCCAGATAAATCAGCCCAGTGGATTGACAGGTCGATGTCTTCAGAGAAACGCGAAATTGCATTCCAGCATTTACTTAATGCGGTTCCCCCTTTAAATGCAACTGAGATATTACCTAGCAACGAGTCATCATAGAGTAGTCTTAGTATCTCCGTTACCCAAATGTCTTTTTCTAGAAAGTTTGCAGGTAAGCCGCCCGGATGCTGTTGTGCGCCAACTGTGAATATATCAGTTAAATCTTTATGGTTTTTATTATCGATATAAAGATCAAACAAATTCATGACGTCAAGGTTTGCTTTACGCTAGATAACTTGTTTTTCCAAGTCCTTAAGCTGCTGTTGTTGAGCAGTTTGTTTATCACTACCAATTTTTCTTCATGTGAAATATTGAGACGTTTGAGAGCTGTACTCAATTGTTGCTTCGAAGTATGTTCAGGAGATACGAACATTAAACCGCGTAACAATTCACCTTCAGGCCGATGCTGCCATCTGAGTTTGAAATTAGCCGTATGTTTGACCTGAACCTCTTGATTCCCTACTTTAAATACACGTGAAGGTCCGGAACTCCAAAATATTGTTTTTAATGGAGCTTGAGTTTGTAGCCCTAATCGGTAGGCGGACTCCAGTCCCTGGGGAACCATCTTGTAATGATTAGCCTTAGCCCAAGTTATAGCAACATCTTCAGCTTTAGCTGCAATTTTAACAGAAGGGAGGGCCGCCAGTGGTTTCGGTCGAGAGTAGATGCCTTTCGCCACTCGAACAACTTGTCCCTCTTTTGCAAGTCTACTCATTACCTTTTGGACAGCCGTAACAGAGCCTAGAGAGTAAAACTTCTCTATCGCAAACGGTGTTCCTCGTTGCATACGAGATAACCTATTGTTGACTAATGCGGATACGGACATATCTATGTGAAATCTGACAAAACTGCTCTATGGTGGATTTATTATAGGTCAATAATTATGTGGATTGCAAGACTATTGGTGTCAGGTTCACCAAGCATCACATGTTGTTTTATATTTCCGCAGAAAAACACATTCTTAAATTGTTGGCGGTTTATAAATTGTACTAATTTATATGCAGGCACGATACTATGATCCAGTCATAGGTCGTTTTTATTCGAATGACCCGGTAGATGCGTTGGGGCACATGCAACGTGGCAACAGCATTACACATGGTTTCAACCGCTATGCTTACGCTAATAACAATCCATATAAATATACTGACCCTGATGGGGAGTTCGTTCAATTTATAGTCGGGGCAGTTATTGGAGCTGCAACAACATATAATTCAATTAAAGATTCAGATATGAGTTTCGCTGAAAAAGCTGGGGCGATGGCAGTTGGAACTCTAGTCGGAGGTGCCTCAGGTGGTATCGGGACATTGATTAATATGGCAAAGGGAGCTGGCACGGTAGCATCATTGACAACAGGTGCGTTAGCAGGTGGAGGAAGCGAAGCCACAACTCAACTAATAAATGGTCAAGAAATGGACGGCGTCGCAATAGCTGGAGCAGCGTTAGAGGGAGCTGTAGCGGCGGTTAGCGGTAACGTTGTTGCTGGTGTTACAGTTCAAGGTAATGCGAAGTCTCAAGTAGCGCAAGAGGTTAAAGAGCAAGCTACTGCTATCGTGGAAACAGCAACTGCGGGTCTAGTACAAATGGGCGTCGATGAACTCCAAAAAGACTAATCGTTCAATCAATTAAAAATCATGAAGAGAAAAAATGACTGAAAAAAAGTATGTTAACGCTTGGTTTGTTATAAGTATTCTATCTATATTAGTTGGCATCTATATAAACTATGTTTTTATTGTAAAAGACGGCGGGGTTCCAAATAAAGCAGAGTTGACTATCATTAGTGGCCAACTCAATGCATTTGAGACTAAGAGCAACGGTATCAAATTTAAATTGAGTGGATTTGAACCTGCACTTATTGTTAAAACAAAAAAAGAGAATCTTAAATTATTGGAAGTTTTTGAAAACACTCAGGGTGATGCGCTGTTTGAGGTGTTGGTTGATGAAACGAAGGAAGAATGCCAGCAAAAACTGAGTTATTCTTGCTCGGTATGGAGCTTACAAATTGATGAGTCTCCGTTCTTAGATTACGGTACTTCGGCAAAACAAGTTCAAGAAACTAGTGATCGTATCAATATATTTTCAAAGGTTTTGATTGCTGTTGGAATTATCGGAGCATTTGCTTTGGCTTTGTATAAAGTAAAGTTGAACAAAACCAAATAAGGTAAATTGTGACTTTTGAATCCAACCACTTCACCTCGCGCTCGCGGGGCGTCGCTCTATCACACGATGTTGATTCTTTTTCTTCGCTTACTAGTGTGCTTCAATCGTTTCAACCAGAGAGTTAAAAATAGAAATTTTAGGAAAGGTCATATTTCAATAATGAGCACTATTAGTAATCCTGTCACTACAATAATTATAAATGAGGCTGACGAATCAGTAGTTTGTCAAACATTTGAAGACGAGCTTTTTGTAGGAACACGCAAAATTGCTTCTATACCTTCACTTTACGTACTCGAACAGGGAGATAAAAAGCTTTTACTCCCTGTATTAACTAATAGAAACAAAAGGCTTCTCACTTTTATACCTTTATATGATGTTTCCTTTGGTAATGCTGCATTCAAGCGCGATAGTGTTTATCGAATTTCTAACCCTGTAGATCAAGATACTAATGATGTAAGGGAAAAGATTTATAAGTCTATGTCTCTTATGACAAGCTCAAATACCCAGCATGTTAAACACGATGGCGGTACAAACCAGTTTATTAATGGTGTGGGCTACAAGTTTTGTTTTAGTCCTGAGATTAGCGTCTTCAAAAGGGATAGAGATGTATTAATGACTGATTTTATTTCCGCTGGGCTAGATTACTGCTTTGAGATTCTTAAAAATCAATATCCAGAACTGATAAACGATTAACTGTAATTTTTTATTTGAACCCAAAGCCTCTCAGTCGCGAGGCTTTTTTTTACAGGTAGGCTGATGATTTGCAAAAATTAAGCATTGCGCAAATGGCCGAGAGATTTTCTGCCATCAGGCATGATGCGTTCGATGTAATCTGGAATATCAACTAGCTTTGTCGCAATATTGCTTCCGCTAATGCAATTTAGTAGCTGAGGCGGTAGTTTCTGCGTGTTAAGCGTCACTCTTCACTCGAGGCTATGTACGAACATGCGTTGAACAGTATTCCGAAGCTGCTTTGCGTTCATTATCAGAGTAAAACTCGCTGACGGTACTGCCAAAGTAATTTGATGAGACTTTAAGGCCATCAGAAGAAACAGCATCGAGCGTTAACCTGGTTCCATCTTGGATAAAGATAGTGTCTTCAGCGTATTTAACCTTTTGAATAACGTCCGCTGTTCCGTAGGAATAGCAAAAGTACCCGTTACCCGACTTATCGAAACTGAGGCTCGCGAGGTAAGGGCCCATGTTACCTGTCCAGAACCCAATGATTTGTGAGGGTGCCGGCTCAGCCTTTATCTGCACAAAATTGTTGTTAAGCATATCATCAACGGGAGACTGGCATCCGGCTAAAGCTAACGAGCCTAAAACCAGATATTTGCGTACATTCATAATCGTCCTTAATGTGAATAGGTGTGGTAGGTACCAGTGTAGTACGGAATGACCATAGTACGCGTGATTCTGAAGAAAAAACACAACCACCTGCCAATTACTACGGCAACATACCCCTATACCGTCTTGCTAAACTTCCCGCAGCTTCGCTGCGGCGGCCGCGCGCTCCGCGCAGTTGTGCAGGTAGAACGTGAGAAATTAGTGAGCGAGTAGGGGAGGTAAGCGAAAGTGGGTCACAGGTAGTGGACAAGTAACGTACGTTTACTATGGGGCAGGTTGGTGGATGCATAGTGGTGTGTGAGGCGAGTCTTTTGTTGTGGGTGAGTCGTCCTCGTTTGTGCTTTAGTCAATGAGTCCGGTTAGGGTTCTTATGCTGGGTTGGTGAGAAAAGGGTTTATTGGTTTAGGGAATTTTAGGGTATGTTGCCGTAGTAATTTTCTTTACCCAGTTATCAACAAGGTTGTGGATGGTTTATTCGTTGGATTTGCTGCTGTTTGATGAGTTATTCACTTTTTCGTTGGTAGTAGGGCGCCTCGTTACGCGCCCCCTTTATAACGCACTTTGTGTTGAATAGAACGGGTTGATTCTCAATAAGTCGGGTTTTGTTTTACATGTTAACCGCGCTTTCTGTCTTGCTGCGTGCCGCAGTGAGCCACGTTGTCCCAATCATTAAGAGATTGAGACATGTCAGCAGAATCAGAAAATGTAAAAATCACAGTCGAAAAATTGCAGCAAGGGTTAAGGGTTTTCTTCGGCAATGATGATGCAACCATGAACGAATGGCTCTACTTGCCCTTGCCAATTCTAAGTGGTGAATGTCCCCGAAACATGCTTGATCCCCCCTGAGCGACGTCAGCGACTATATTAAATTCTAGAAGAAATGAAGTTTGGCGAAATGGCTTAAGATAAATGACCATAAATTTAACGATATAAGCTATAAGAATATGCTTTGGGCCCGTCGGGGCGGGAAGATAACATCGAGTAGGGTGAGGCGTCACCGCCTCATCCCTCTCACAGAACCGTACATACGGGCCTCGTATACGGCTCATGTACATAGTTATTTAGCGTAATT
>NZ_JAKREZ010000047.1:0-22803 GCF_022348345.1 Alteromonas sp. CNT1-28
TACAGTAGGTGCTGGTGTTGTATCTAAGATCCTAGACTAATCTAGACTTAGCAACACAAGCCAAAAAAAGCGCACTTAGGTGCGCTTTTTTTATGCCTGTGATTTCCCTCTGTAATAGGCATAAAAAAGCTAGGATTATGCCTAGCTTTGATATTTAGGTCGGTAGCAACAAGGGGGGTTACATTTGCTCGACTTTGTAGCCTTTCGCCTTTAATAAGGCGATAACACTGTCATGGCCAACTAGGTGGCCAGCACCGACTAAGACAAATTCTTGGTCATCATCGCCAAACATGGCTTCGATTTGAGGTAGCCAGTTTTGGTTGCGCTTAGTAAAAACATCGTCGTACGAAGCGGGAGACTCACGTTTGAATGTGTCTACCACCAGTTCATCGATTTTCTGAGTATTCCCTTCTCTCCATGCTTTTATGGTGCTTTTAAGCATGTCTTTTAGCTCTGGTAGCGTTTCCAAAGTTTCAGAAATGAGGCGGTCTTCTTCACCGGCTCCCATATTGGCAAGCATACTGATTTGAAAATCTAACGATTCCAGATATTCACTGGCTTTTCCGTCGCGAGCAGCTAACTGCATGAAGTAGGCATCTACACCTTGTCCAGCTAACTGAGAGCGTTGTGCTTCCATAGCTACCAGCATTGATGCAACCATGCCTGGCTTAAATTGCGCTAACTGATCGGCTGTTGCGCCAAAGTTGGCTAAATATACATTGAGAGCCTGATAGGTCTCTTCTGATACATCATCTTTAAGCGACTTACCGTCTTTGTAAGCTAGCCCAGCCATCATTTTTTGCTGACCTTCAATATCCGTTGGGGCAGGCATTTTTACTTCAAAAACTAATGTGTCACTTTTTTCATAGGTTTCAGTGAACGTAGCGGGCAATGGAAATTCAGAGATTGGCAGAATATGTATTGTACCACCTACATAAACTGCATCATCGCCTTTCGACACTTTCCAAACCGAGGTCTGGTCGTGCTCTACATTTCCTGCAAAGGCTGTTGCCGAAATAGCGAAACTTGCCGCAATTGCCCATTTACGAAGGGGTATTCTTTTCATTGTATATATCCTTATTAACTATTCTACCAAGATGTCTTAGAGTGTATTGGCTACATGCAGCTTAATTCTTCCTGTCTGCCCCAAAACACACTGCGCTCGACTAGTATTTCCAATCATATCAGATGCTCAACCAAGTAAGGACTGATCTTCAATACAGATTTTATTACTCTTTGTTGTGTCACTTTGATGTAGAACCACTATACCTGCGGTAACACGCCGCGGTCGCGAACATTTCAACTCTCGCTGAGTGAGTAATTATCTCTGCGGACTGGTATAAACTATATGTTGAAGCTTCGGGCGAGTTAATACGTTACGCTATGCACTCCATATTCGGTGTAGGCTGGTAGGATTCATACATTCTTGGCACCAACTCGCTGCTTATTAACTTTAACACTGCAAATAATGTCAAAACCTAACGAACCAAAAACACAGACCGTTAGTGATGCTCTTAAGCATGCTATCGAAAAATTTCCGACGACACCTATCGCAGAGGTTAAGGCAACGGTACCTCAAGATGCTGCTAGTTGGCGGGAGCTCGTGCAGCAACGAAATGCGCAGCAAAAGAAAAAAATAAAGAACATGCGTAAACATTTAGGTGTCAGTGTGGAGTTACTGGAAATAGCCGGCGTAACAGTTCGTAAGCTCACGCCGAAAGAGGTGTCACCGCATTTTGAAAACCATGTTTATATAGACGTGCATGGGGGCGCCTATGTATTTTTTGGCGGCTTGCCGAGTATTGAAGAAGGGTTATTGATTGCATCACGGTTAGGAATAACCGTATTGAGTGTAGATTACGCTATGCCGCCAAATGCCCCAGCACCTGCCGCGCTTTGTGATTTAAAAGCTGTATACCTAGCGCTTTTAGATAGCGTTGAGAGTCGTCGCATCCTCGTTGGAGGGACATCTGCAGGCGCAGGGCTGGTTCTTGCGCTTATACAATCACTGGCCGCCGAGAGTATAAGCCTTCCTTGCGCTATCTATACAGGCACACCATGGGTAGATTTAACGCAGGCAGGGGATAGTCGACAAGTTAATGAAGGTGCTGATCGTGTGCTGGTTACCTACGAAGGACTACTACAATCTGCGGCAGCGCTTTACGCTGGAACTATCAACTTATCACACCCTAGTGTTTCGCCTATTTATGGTGACTTTACTTCGTTTCCGCCTGTTTTCATCGTGGCAGGAACACGCGATCTATTTTTAAGCGATGCAGTCCGTTTGCATAGGAAAATTCGCGATTTCAACGGTACGAGTCAACTTGAGATTGTGGAAGGCCTGTCTCATGCGGAGTACCTCATCGCCCATGAAACTCCAGAGTCTTATATGACTTATGATGAACTACGGGCATTTTTCTTACAGCATCTCTAGCTCAATTCTACAAAACCATACTGTTACAAAACACCTTTAGCCAATGAAAAAGAAAGCCATATAAGCTTGTACTTATTCTTAATCAACCCGCGTTTTATCAGTTCTGACTGTCAGTTTAGTGTAAATTTGTAAAAGCATATGCAAATAATAATAATTTGCATTTAGTTTAATCTCTCTGTATTTTACTCGGTGCCAAAATTCAACTCGGTACATTTAGGCATTTAATCACACACTTAAAAGCACTAAAGGGACTTCTTTTTCATGAAGAAAATGAATACAAAAAAAAGCGCACTAGCGCTGACAGTCACCGCAGCAATACCATTTGGAACTGCACTCGCTCAACAAGAGAATACCGCAGTTCAAGAGTTAGAAACCACTAAGGTTCAAGCTACCGAAGAAGCGGGTTATAAAGTTGACGAAACCTCTTCAGTAAAGCTAACGCAACCCATCGCGAATACCCCTCGTTCGATCAACGTGATTTCAGAACGCCTTCTTGAAGATCAGGGGATTACCAACTTAAACGATGCGCTTCGAAACGTTGCAGGCGTATCAACGTTTGGTGGTGGTGAAGGTGGTGGCGGTGTCGTGTCTGCCAGCGACAAGGTCACCATTCGTGGTTTTGATGCACGCTCAAATATTTATGTAGACGGTATTCGCGATATAGCTGGTTACAGCCGCGATACCTTCAACTACGAAGCTGTAGAAGTTATCAAGGGCGGAAGCGGCTCGTTAGACGGTCGCTCTACCGGTGGTGGTAGCGTTAACCTGGCAACTAAACGTGCGCGACTTGAAGATTTTGGTGCAGTGTCAGGTCGCTATGACTCTTTCGAAAACGCACGTGTAACACTGGATTACAATAAGAAGCTTTCTGAGAATGTTGCGGGCCGTTTAAACCTGTTATACAGCGATGGCGGTGACTTCTTTGACAATGGCGTTGAGGAATACCAAACCACTGGTGTGGCGGGCTCATTACTTTATAAAGTGAATGAAGCAACAGACATAAACCTTGATGTATTTGTGATGGAGCAGGATAACGTTCCGGTGCTTGGTCTTCCCTTCCTAACTTCAGCGGCTGCAGAAGCTACAGGTCAGCCCGAAGGAGCGATAGATTCGGGTTTATGGGACGAATATTACAGTGTGCCGGGCCGTGACTTCGAAGAAGTGTCGACACAAATGTACACCTTAGTTATCAATCACAAAGTAAACGACGTGGTAACGCTTCGTAGCCAAACCCGTTTTGGTAGCAACGAAAAAGAGTCAGTAATTGGTCGTCCGTGGTGGAATTCAGGTGAAGAAGCTAACCTATTGAATGCTGAGCGCTTGCAAGCATTGGACGAAGAGACTGATTTATTTGTATCACAACTAGACGCAATTCTTTCACTTGAATCAGGGGCTTTGAAGCATCGAGTTGTGCTGGGTGCAGAAGTAGCAGAAGAAGAGCGTACCAGTTTTGGTGTGACAGCAAATTACACCTATGTCGATGGGCAAGGCAATGTGTTGGAAGCTCCCACCATTAACCCTTTCGACTTGCAAAACAACGTGTTTGTAACAGGTGGCACAACGCGTAGCGGCAATGACACTTCGGGCGATGCGAGCACGGTAGCCTTATATCTTCTAGATACCATCAAAGTCGGTGAGCACTTTCAAGTAGACATAAACGCGCGTTATGACGATTTTGATATCTCCGGTTCTGCGTGTGGTCGACGTAGCGGTTGTTTCGATGGGCTCGACGCTCAAGATAGCTACTTTAGCTACGGTGCAGCGGTGAGCTATATGCCTACAGAGAACGGTAATATTTACCTAAGTCACAGTAATTCTAAGCAGCCGCCCGGCGTAGCGTTAGCGCTATCAACCAACGCCGCGCAAAATACGGTAAGGCCTGAAAATGCAGTAACCACTGAACTTGGTGTGAAATGGCAGTTCTTTAACGACCAGCTGCTTGTTAGCGGTGCTGTGTTTGAAACTACGAAAGACGTGGTCGATTCACAAAATATTGAAGACGGTGTCACAGTGTATTCGCTAGCGGGTGAGCAAGAGTCTAAAGGCTATGAAGTCAGCGTTACAGGTATGCTAACGGACTCACTATCAATCTCTGCAAACTATGCGAGTTTAGATACTGAAGTTACCCAGGACACGACAGCGGATTCTATCGGTAACGGTCTACAAGCGTCGCCAGATGATACGGCTAACATTTGGGTTAACTATGCTGCAATGGATAACAAACTGAATGTGGGCGGTGGTATCTATTACAACTCTGGTGAAACCTACTGGCGCAGAAATACGGCTTATTTCACGGTCGATTCTTACACTACGCTTTTCCTAATGGCATCTTATCAAGTGACAGAGGATTTAAAGCTTCAGTTAAACGTTGATAACTTAACAGATGAAGAGTACGTGGTAGATTACAGCGCTAAAGGGCACTTCCGTCCAGGGAACCCTCGAAGTGTAGCTGTCTTTGCTAACTATACTTTCTAATTGAGTATTCGTTATTATAAAACCAGCCTTAGGTAAAAAGACCTCTGGCTGGTTTTTTATATTTTACTCGCTTTGCCACAATGGGAACATCATGCTGGTTAGAATTGAGAACTTCCTTACCAAACAAGAAGTCACCGATGCGGTGTCGCTTCTAGAGAAAGCCGATTGGGTTGATGGCGCTGTAACAGCGGGGCATTTAGCGTTACATGCCAAGAAAAACCTGCAGTTGCCTGAAGATTCTCCCACGGCACGTCAGCTCGGAGATTTCATTTTGAGCTTGATGGGTCAGTCGCAGCATATTCTTGCAGCAGGATTACCAAACAAAATATACCCTCCCATGTTCAACTGCTATCAGAGTGAAGGAGAGTTTGGCGATCATATCGACAATACCATTAGGCGAGTGGCAGGAACTGCTGTAAAGGTTCGTACAGATATCTCAATGACGGTTTTTCTTAGTGAGCCCGAAGAATATGAAGGGGGAGAACTCGTAATCCAAGATACCTATGGAGAACAACGTGTAAAGTTCGCTGCGGGCGATATGGTGATGTATCCCTCGACCAGCTTACATAGAGTGACGCCTGTTACAAAAGGCCGTCGACTCGCGTCCTTTTTTTGGATGCAGAGTTTAGTAAGAAGTGCTGAACAACGCCGTATTCTGTACGACTTAGATATGAGTATTCAGGCACTTAGCGCCGAGACGCCTAATAACGCTGAAATTGTCAGGCTTTCGGGTGTGTATCACAATCTGTTAAGACAGTGGAGTGAAACCTAAGCTTATAGACCTGCAAGTAGTGCATGTTTGCGCGGTGAAATTTTCTAAGAAATTATCTAATCTTTGGGCCATAAACAGTGCTTATTTATTTCTTCTATGGTGCCTACGCCGCAAAGCGCCATTGTCATTTCAAGCTCGTCTCTCAACAATCGAATAGTGTGAGCAACACCTAATGCCCCCGCCGTGGCTAATCCGTACATCAGAGGCCGACCAATAAGCACGGCGTTAGCACCCAGTGCCATGAGCTTTACCACATCAGCGCCTCTGCGCACACCGCTGTCGGCCAGTACCATCATTTCATCACCAACCGTTTGGCGAATAATAGGAAGCATTTCTACCGGTGAAGGCACGCTGTCCAAAGCACGGCCGCCGTGATTCGACACTACAATACCCGCTACGCCAAGTTCTGCTGCTTTTTGAGCGTCCAGTGGATTAAGGACACCTTTCAACACAATGGGCAATGACGTGTGTTGCTGGATAAAAGCAATATCGTCCCATGTAGGAGCCTGTGCCATAAGCCCTTGAAATATCACACTCTTGCCTTCTCTGGGGTGCACTAAGGGAGGAGGCGTATCTATATTGACCGCGCGCACATTTGGAGGGAGCGAAAATTCAGCTCTCTGCTCACGGTTTCGCAAGCCGTTAATTGGCGCATCGATGGTGATTACCAATGCTGAAAACTGAAAGTGCTCTGCTTTTTGTATGAGTTCTAGAGTTTGTGAACGGGTAGGTTGAACATAGAGTTGAAACCAGCGGGGGCTTTCCACCTGATTAGATATATCTTCAAAGGAGCAACTGGCTAGTGTGCTCATCACCCATAAGCCGCCTTGAGCTTGTGTTGCCATCGCCGTCGCAATCTCACCATCGGGATGCGCTAGCACTTGATAAGCAACAGGCCCTGAAATTATAGGGTGATCAAACTGCTGCCCTAACAAGGTGGTTTTAGTTCCCCCCAGTTTGACATCTTTCAAAGCGCGGGGAAGTAAACACAGGTCGTCTAGTTTTTCTCGATTTCTTCGCATCGACAATTCATCTGCAGAGCCACCGGCAATATACGCCCACGATTGTGGAGTTAGTCGCTCCCGAGCCAGGTTCTCGTAATCAGACAGTGCTGCAAGGGTTTTAGGAATTGTATTTAGCGGTGTTTTAAGCATATTCGTCAGTTTTATGTAAAGAAAGTAAAAAGCCTTTCAATATTAATTAAATTGCAAATGATAATAATTGTCATTAAGATGCAGTGCGATTTGAGCACGATTAGCCACTTCTTGCAAATAAGAAGAGAAATAAAGCGATGAAAATTCCCTATGACAGACAGGGGATGCAAGTTTCTACGGATAGTCTCACTTTTGGGCATTCTTTCTTGGAATAACAATAATCACACCAATTGCCCTAACTCAAATAGTTAGTGCTTTGCTCATGTTTGGCGTTAGAGCCATTTATGAAGTTAAGCCGCGCGTAACAAGACACAACATTTTGAAATGGCGAGCCACTGGCTGGCCAACACTCAACACATTAAGGATTATCAAATGCCTGTAAATGGTAAGCGCATTATTTTGTTAGGAACCCTGTTTCCCATGTTGTCAGCGGGTGTGCTGGCGCAAAGCGAAGAGATAGAAACGCTCGACACCACCGTTGTGCAATCTGCGTCTGAAGAGCTGAAGCAAGCCCAAGGCGTGTCTATCATTACGGAAGAAGATTTCAAACGTCGTCCTGTCACTAACGATATTGCTGAAATTGTAAGAACCATGCCGGGTATCAACCTTACAGGTAACTCAAGCTCAGGACAGTATGGCAACAAACGTCAAATCGACATTCGCGGAATGGGTCCAGAAAATACGCTTATTTTAATTGACGGCAAGCCAGTGTTGTCGCGTAACTCTGTAAAAATGGGTCGTTCAGGCGAGCGAAACACACAGGGCGACAGCAACTGGGTTCCAGCTGAAGCGATTGAGAGCATTGAAGTTATTCGTGGTCCAGCAGCAGCTCGCTATGGCTCTGGCGCATCAGGTGGTGTTATCAATATTATCACTAAGTCTCCTGATGAAGCTTCTACCTCTATCACCGCTCAGACCGAGCTTTCTTCAAATAAATACGAAGGCGACAACCGTCGTTTTAACCTAGTAACAAGTGCGCCTTTATCTGAGCGTTTCTCTCACCGCACTATTGTTAACTACAACGAACAGGACGCTGACGACCCACGCGTAAATTTAGACGCAACAGACGTAACAACGGGCCGCGGCGGCACAGCGAAAGCGGTAGGTGCAGGACGTGAAGGTGTTGAAAACATCGACGTGCGTACTCTTGTTCGCTTCGACCAAGATGATATTAATCGCTGGGACTTTGAAGCAGCCTATAGCCGCCAAGGCAACCGTTATGCCGGTGACAATGCATTTCAAGGCGTAAGCTACCCCGTTGACGAAAACGGCAACGTCATCATACCTGAACCTGAAGACCTGGCAGAAACTGATGCTCAGAGCCTAATTGGTGAAGAAACACTAGTAATGCACCGTCGTACGTTCGGCGTAACACACAATGGTGAGTATGACTTCGGCGATTCATTTAGCTATATCCAATACGAAAGCACGTCTAACAGCCGTTTAGGTGAAGGCTCTGCAGGTGGTGGTGAAGGTCGCATTAATAGCCTTGAGATGACCACCATCAAATTAGAGAACATTACCGCAAAGACCGAGTGGAACGTGCCTTTAACGTTAGGCGGCTTCAATCAAACCGCAACGTTTGGTGCGGAATACCGCAAAGAGACCCTAGACGATTCAGTTAGCAATCAGCTTTCTCTGAATGTGGTTGATGACGGCACTATTCCTGGTGTAGAGACTGACCCAGAAAATCGTCCATCTGAAACCGACGCCACGCTTGTAGGTGTGTATGTTGAAGACAACATCATGCTAACGGATTCAATCACGCTTACGCCTGGACTGCGTTTTGATGATCACAGCAAAGCGGGTACAAACCTTAGCCCGAGCTTGAATGCATCATGGCAGGCATCGCCTAATATTGTGGTTCAAGGTGGTATTAGCCGTGCTTTTAAAGCACCAAATCTCTATCAATTAAATCCTAACTACGTGTACTACACCCGAGGTAATGGTTGCCCAGTTGACTTCTCTAACCTAGGTGGCGGGTGTCACATTCTAGGAAACCCTGACCTAGAGCACGAAACCTCAGTAAACAAAGAAATTGGTGTTAACTACACCAACGAAGAGGGCTTGAACGCGGGTATTACTTACTTCCACAACGACTATAAAGACAAAATTGGCACCGGTAATGTACCGCCAGAGTATGTGTTACCTGGCGAAGAAGGTGGCGAGGCCAACGTTCAGGTATTCCAGTGGTTTAACGTTCCTGAAGCGGTTATTTCTGGCCTTGAAGGTAACTTGTTGTTCCCTGTAACCAGCACTATTGAGTGGTCGACCAACTTTACCGTGATGCTTGAGTCAGAAGATAAATCTACTGGCCAGCCATTATCTATCGTTCCTGACTACACAGTGAACTCGCTAATAAGCTGGCAAGCCACCGACGCACTTGAGCTTGTGCTTAGCGCTCAACACTACGGTGAGACAGAAAGCCCTACGGCCAGCGTTAATTCGGGCGCCGTTATCGAAGCTGATGATCGCGAAGCATATACCATAACCAATATTAACGCCATTTACGCGTTCGACGAAAACTTAAGCTTCAACGTGTCGGTTAAGAACTTGTTTAACGAAAGCGTTAAGCGTGAAGGTACACAAGCATCTAACGCAGGGGCGAATACTTTCAATGAACCAGAAAGAAGCTTCTTGTTGTCTGCTACTTACCAGTTCTAATACTTAGCAAGCAGTAACAAGACATTAAAAATGCCGGCCTCGATAGCGATATCGACGTGCCGGCAATCTCATTAATTCAGCCAAGAGATGTAAGGGATTTGAATGAAAGTTAAAAGAAGTGCAGCGCTTTCTTTTGTACTGGTATCACTTGCCGTGGCCTCATCAGGTATTGTGATGGCAGCAACAAAAGCCAGCGATATCGACGGGCTCACTGAAAAGTGGATTAGCATTGAGCGCCAGACGCAAAAGCTAGAAAACGAGTGGCGTGAATCAGAGCCTGCATTGCGTCAGCGTATTCAACTGCTTAAAGCTGAACGTACTCAGCTGCAGAGTATGATTGACGAAAGTAAGGCTGCAACCACCGACGTAGAAGCCCAGCGAGAAGCATTGCTTTCTGAGCAAAGTGAGCTTGAAGCACAACAGGGTGGGGTAGAGCGTGCATTGACTGGAGTAATAGGCCAAGTAGACAGCCTTTACTCGTCGCTGCCTGAAATTATTCGCCAGACGTGTGATAAAGAGCAAGCCGAATTAGCGGCTGACGCCGACACGTCAAATAAGCTTCAGGTCACCCTTGCAAAACTTTCATCCCTTCAACAATTTAATAGCAAACTTCTGGTTAACGAAACCGTAATGCGTGCTCCCGATGACAAAGATGTATTAGTTAAGCAGTTCTTTGTTGGCAGCAGCTATGCGTGGTTTACCAACGCCGATGGTCAATATCAGGGGGCCGGTCACGTTAAAAATGGCGAGTGGCAGTGGCAATTTAGTGACAATGTAGATAGCGAATCGGTAGCCCTTGCCGTCGCTATTTTTGAGAAAAAGCATGAACCTGATTTTGTTTCTTTACCACTTACACTGGCTAAAGGAGAAGGCGAATGAAATGCTTATCTCACGTTCTCACAGCATTTAATCCAATGTTGAAGTCCTCTCTCATCGCAGCATGTGTTGCTTTGTGTGCTGCTGTGGTTTGTGTACCGGCAGTGGCAGCGCCTGAAGATAGCATGCTGGCCAATATTAAAGAGGCAAAAGCGCGTCTGGAACGCACCGAAAGCAAAATTAGCAAAGAGCGGGTAGCGCTAGCTAACGAATTGCGTGCGCTTGAACAGCAGGTAATGAAACTGCGCAATGAAACCACGGTCGCCCGCCGTAAAATGGATGAAAGAACCCTTAGTCTTTCACAGTTAGAAAATCGCCTATCGAGCTGGAGCGAGCAACAAGAGTTCCAACAAAATTTGTTGAGCCGTTTCCTGCTTCAAACTGGTGTAGACAGTCTGTCATTAAGCGAAATGAGCTTGTCTGACAAAGTCCAGAAAGTGGGTGAAAAAGCGAAAGAGTTTGCCAATCAACAAACCCCTAATTTCAGTGCAGGAAAGGTTGTACTGGCGAATGGCGAAGTGACCCAAGCAAAAGTGCTTACTCTTGGCCCGGTGACGTGGTATCTGGCGCAAGCACAAAACGTTGCGGGTACGGCAGAGCGTAAGCAAGACCTGTTTACCTCTACGTCCACTTTTTCAGATACGGATACCGAAAGC
The DNA here is from genome assembly GCF_022348345.1 of Alteromonas sp. CNT1-28. Classification (NCBI taxonomy): domain Bacteria; kingdom Pseudomonadati; phylum Pseudomonadota; class Gammaproteobacteria; order Alteromonadales; family Alteromonadaceae; genus Alteromonas; species Alteromonas sp. CNT1-28. Next base: position 11,032 of record NZ_JAKREZ010000047.1, read on the forward strand.
CTTGCAAGCTTGGCAAGCAGCGGCAATGGCAGCATTAAAATAGATCCTACCCTTGGCCGCGCAGCAACGCGCGAGCAAGCGTCAGAAGGGGTAATTGAACATGTTGTGAAAGGCGGAGTGTGGGTGATCCCTATCGTTTTGTTTGCCCTTCTCGCTACGCTTATCGCACTGTTTAAAGTTATTCAGCTATGGCGCTTACCTAAGGTTAAGCAAGTAGCATCAGGCAAAGCTCTGGTGAACATGGTGGGCAGTTCAGGTGTGGGCTTCTTTGATGGCATGCAGCGCGAACTGTATGACATAACTAAGCGTGCAAGCACGCCAACTGAACGCGACGATGAACTGTTTTCTGCACTCCAGCAAGACAAAATCAAGCTAGAAAAATACAACGGCACGATTGCTGTAACTGCTGCCGTTGCACCCTTGCTAGGTCTTCTAGGTACGGTAAGCGGCATGATTGAAACCTTTAGAATGATGACGGCATTTGGCTCAAGCGACCCCGAAGTTATTTCTGGCGGGATCGCTAAAGCCTTGGTTACGACAGAGTTAGGCTTAGTCGTGGCCATACCGGCATTAATTCTAAATGCCGTACTCTCTCGCAAAGCGCGACATTACTACGAAGAGCTCGAAAGTTTCGCGCTTGTACTTAGCAATGACGAGCCTGACGTTGCTGAGAAAAGCGACCAAAAGAGTGATGGTCAAAAGCAAGCGAGCGCAAGCTAATGATTGAACAGCTAGCGGGGAATGCATTGTGTTGGTTAATGCTGCTGGTGGCATGGTTTGCTTACCAGCAAATCTTTGTGTTGTTTACTACACGCAAAGAGATAGCCCAAGTGCGTGATGGAGAGAAAGAGCTTACAAAGCGAGAAATGGTACCCGCCGTACTGGTTAGTGCTCTTCCCTTGATGGGCCTGCTAGGAACAATTGCAGGCCTACAAGTGAGTTTCACCGGAATGATGTCGTTAGGTGTCGATAGTCAAGTCGTCACTGGTGGCATTGCCGATGCACTTTTTACCACTCAGCTTGGGTTAACCTTGGCTATTCCTGGCTGGCTTTTGTTGATGTTTGTTAATGGTGCGGTAAAGCGCGCCGTAGCAAGGGAGGCGTAAACATGGCAAGTCGATTACAGCGACGCCTTGAAAACCAGCAAGCGCAAGGCATTGATATGTCTCCGCTACTAGACGTGGTTTTTATACTTTTAATTTTCTTTATCGTTTCAACAGTGTTTGTAAAAGAGACTGGGGTAGAGGTAGATAAACCTCAGGCAATATCAGCACAAAAGCTCGATCAAATGGCCATTATGCTGGCAATTACCCGAACCGGTGAAGTGGTGTATGACAGTGCCAATATCGGTGTGAGCGGTGTGCGCTCTACCGTTGAGCAATTGTTGATGAAAGAACAACGCCCAGTAGTCATTCAGGTAGATAAAGCCGTTCGCTCTGAATTACTGGTAGAAGTCATAGATGAAGCCAAACTGGCGGGTGCCGACACGGTAAATATCGCCACTTTGAAGCCATAGCGAACGAGGCAAAATTCAATGAAATACAATCTTCAACCTTCTCTACTTAGCGGTGCGGTGCTCGTTAGTGCGCTTGGCGTTATGTGGTTAGGGCACTTTTTGTCTAATCTGCAGCCCGACACTATGGTTGTGCGCAAGTTAGACATTGCGGTAACACCTCCACCGCCGCCGCCCCCTAAAACGCAAAATGTAGTGGAAGAGACTGAACTTGTTATGCAGGTAGAGGGCAGTGGCGCAGCCATGACCATGGCGGATTTAAGTGTTGAGCCAGATATTCAAGTGCCAAAGCCCGACATGCCAAATGTCAAAGTGACCCAAACCCAATGGGATATGCCTGATATTGAATTGGACGCCTTTGGGCTAAGCGAACTGGATTCAAAGCCTACCTTGCTGACTCCGGTCAAAATACGTTTCCCCAAGCGACTCAAAAAGCAAGGTATCAAGCGGGTGATTGTAAAGCTCGACGTCATTATTGACGAACACGGCAACGTAAAGCTGATGGATATTGTCGAGAACCCGCATCACGAGCTCAATAAAGAAATAATGCGTTTTGTTAAAGCCAGCAAATTTACATCGCCCTACAAAGAAGATGAAGCGGTGAAGGCGCGTTTTATTTGGCCCGTAGTTATAGAGGCCTAATAGAAGCTTAATGGAAGCCTATTAAAGGCCTAGTTTAGCGCAATAAAGCGAAATAGAAGCTAAAGAATTTAGAGGTTGATTGAGACAATGTTAAACAAGATTACAGCCGTAACTGTCCTCAGCTGTGTAGTGAGCGCGCTGGCTTTTGTTAAGCCGGTAAGTGCGAAAATCACGGTGGAATTGGAAGAGCCCGATTGGCAGTTTGTCATGCGTCAGCATCATAGAGATGATCATCGTGAACGTATATCCCGTGAAGAAGGTGAGTTTATCGGGCGCATTCAGGCCGACTTGCAAGCAGGCAATTATTCAAACGTTGCCAGCGCATTTGCAACCCAGGATATTTCTCAATTTAGTCCACGCTTGCGTGAGCTTTACGGACAAGTGCTATTGAATGAGAAAAACTACGCACTTGCCGAAAAAGTGCTGTTGGACGTTATAGACGCTATGCCAAACCTCCCATCGGCGCACAGAAGTTTGAGCATGGCGTATTTAATGACAGATAAATTGGCCAAAGCACGCACTCATTTAACGAAAAGCGTAGAACTAGGTATTCAAGATGCCCAACTTTTCGGGCAGCTAGCCTATACCAATGTTCAGCTTGGAAAACCTGTCACCGCTATTGGTGCTTATCAAAATGCATTGATGCTCGAACCTGAAAACAAGCAATGGTATCAAGGTTTATTGTTCGCGCTTATTGAAAGTAATGCACTTGCACAGGCGGAAAGCTTGCTAAGCGAAATGTTGGTAGATGATGAAAGTAATCAGCAGCTTTGGCTCCAACGGGGACAAATAGCGTTAAAGCAGGGTGACATGGTAAAGGCGCTGAGCAGCTTAGAAACTGCCCTTTCTTTAGGTGACCGCTCGCTGTCGAACTTGATCTCAGTGGCTAAATTGCACGTATCTGACGGCAGTCCGCGGCGCGCAGCAGACATACTGGCTACCCATGCGAAGACTTTCATTACCGACAAAGATGGGGAAGGCTTTGACGCTTACTCCGAAATAGCGGCTTACTTAGCGGCTAATGAGCAGTGGTCTGATTTAGGTAAATTAACGCAAGCTGCCGACAACAATGTGAAAAAGCTCACGACCACTCAAGCAGCTACGCTTAATGTACTTAAAGCTCAGTTAGCTATGGGAAAAGGGCAAAGCAAAACGGCAATTTCCCTTTTAACCAAAGCCATTGCTGACGCCCCTGACAATGGTGAGGCGCTGTTGTCTCTTGCTTCACTTTATCGTCAACAGAACAACGTCGAACGTGCCAAAATGACCTATCTACGAGCTGAGTCACTCGCCGACGTTAAACAGCGCGCCATGCTCGGGCGTGCGCAAATTGCCATAGATCAGCGTCAGTACCAAGATGCACTTACGCTTTTACGACAAGTCTATAAATCGTACCCATCCCGTTCTGATTTACTTGGCAACATCCAGTCACTAGAAAACCTAGTGAAGAACACAATATGAAGAGCCAAACGGTAAACCGCGTCGCCATAAATCGTGAACGATTGGATGTCGCACTTAGAACGCTGATTGCTGTGGCACTGGGCTACGCTTTTTCAGCGTGGCTAAGCAGCGCCATTGCCAATTTTATAGGGGCTGACGGACGAGAGCACGAAGTGTTGGTAAGAATGCTGTTCTTTTGTGTTTACTGCACCTTCATCCTTTTTACGTTCATCTTTGATACGACGAAAAAGGCGTCCATCGTAATGACAGCGCTCTCTGCGTTAGCCTTATGTCTTTATTCAATCAGTACAGGGCTTTAACATGAAAGGGAATGTCAGAAAGTCTATGACGTGGCTTCATACTTGGAGCTCGATACTTGTTGGTTGGTTACTCTTTGCGATTTTTTTTACCGGTACGCTGTCGTTTTTTAGAACCGAAATAACCTATTGGATGCAGCCAGAACAACACGCCGCAGTACCCAGCGAAAAGGCGCTAGAGCACGGTTTACGTTATCTTGCGATCAACGCGCCCAATGCAAGTGAATGGCAACTCTCACTACCAGATGCGCGCTCGAATACACTCGACTTGTCGTGGCGCGACGCTAATGCAGGTAACGAGCGTCGTCGAGGTCCACGGGTCATGTTGAACCCGTCCACGGGTGAAGAGATAAAAGTAAGGGAAACAGCCGGTGGCAACTTCCTTTATCGTTTTCATTTCGAGTTATACGGCATAGACAGAACCGTTGGACGCTGGATAGTAGGCGTAGTCAGTATGATGATGTTTGTTGCTATTATCAGCGGCGTCATCATGCACAGAAAAATCTTTGCCGATTTCTTTATGTTCAGGCCAAAGAAGAAGCTGCTGAGCTGGATAGATGGGCACGCCATAAGTGCGGTATTAGCACTACCATTTCATATCATGATCACCTTTTCTGGTTTGATTCTATTAGGCGCCACGCTATTGCCTTTTAACAGCGAGGAGCGCGTGCGGCACCGTCCTCAAGGTACAGAAGTACGCCAGAATGCGCAGCAGCAAAATCTAGCTTCACCAGACATTAATGCCTTATTGGCCTTACCCATCTCTTCGATGATTGCTCACGCTGAGCGCAGATGGCAGGTGCCGGTTGAAAGCCTATCTATTACTCACCCGGGTAAAGCTAACGCTCAGTTTACGCTAAGTGGGAACAACAGAACGCAGTTAAGTGCGGGGCGTGGAGGAAGTAGTGCGCTGGTATTTAACGTACAAGGCGAAGTCATTAACGAGCGCCCAGCCTCAGTAGCCGCTAACGCCAGCCAGGCGACGTATAACTATTTGGATATGCTACATCAAGCGCGCTTCGCCGATACCCTCACTCGCTGGTTACTATTTTTTGCCGGTATTCTGGGTACCATTATGGTGGGAACGGGCTCTGTTTTGTGGGTAGTGAAACGGGCAAAGCAACAGCTTGGAGAATTTGGTTTTGAATTGGTCAGAGGCAGTAATATAGGCAGCATTGCAGGATTAATGTGTGCGACCGGTGGCTACTTTTGGGTAAATAGACTACTTCCTGCTGATCTAACGTCTCGAAGCTTATGGGAAATTAAGGTGTTTTTCGCAATATGGCTGGTATGTGTGGTTGCAGGGTTTATTTGGCGAGACAAAAAAGGGTGGGTAGTTCAACTTGGCTTTGCAGCAGTGTTGTTTGCGCTTGTCCCTTTGCTTGACCACCTCACCTCAGCAACAGGCTTAGATTTCGCGGTTGCAAATGGTGATAGCCTGAGAGTGGGTTTTGACCTTATGTGCATAACACTTGCGGCAGTATTTGGCTATGCTGCTTACCACGTCACAAAAGCCAAAGCCGTGAAAGCAAAACGGGTAAACAGCGCACCTTCACCAAAGCGAAAAGACACAGCTCGCCAAAATAAGCCGCAAGGTGACAACAGCGAGGCATTAATATGAGTATCATTCTGGATGTGGTGTTCGCATTTGTGCTTACTTATTTGAGTTTCTTACTACTCTCGCTTGGCAACAAGAAGCATGCCGGTATCACTCGACTAACCAGCACACCTTCACCACTACTTTTAATTGTACTTCATAGTTTAGCGTATTTGCTTATGGCAATAAGCCTCATGAACTGCATAGACGTGTGGAAGACCGAAATTGGTGTGGTGGTATGGATAGGGCTTTTACAGCTTGCAAGCGTGATGGTTTCAGCAACGTTTACCTATTTACCTACCCTTTACACCGTGGTGTGTAATTACCTATTGCTTGTCGCTTTTTGGGGGCCTCGTTTACGCGAAAAGTGAAGCAATACTTAAAGGTTGTTGAGCAAAAAATACAATAATGAGAATAAATCTCATTTACATTGAAAAGGGTGGAAATATCTGTATTATCTAGCCCGTTGAATTAATCAATATCACCGAGTAGTACAGAGAGTTAGCAACGAAATTATGAGTTTTTCTTTAGGCGGCATCCGCCAATGGCACTGGATTAGTGGCGCAGTCTGTCTGGTCGGGATGATGTTATTTGCCCTAACGGGGATTACGCTAAATCACGCTGCAGACATTCCAGCGAACAGAACTGTAACGTCAGCTGAATCAAGCCTACCACCGTTGGTTGTCGAACAATTGGTTTCTCTGGACACCGGTGACATAGCCATTCCAAGCGAACTCGTCGCGTTTATGCAGTCGCAAGAGGGTATTTCACTACCTTCATCGGTGACGGGAGAGTGGGATGGTATTGAATTTTATGCCGCTTGGCCTGGACCCGGTGCTGACAGTTGGATAGCAGTAGATGCTGAACTTGGCACAGTGACTTATGAAAACGTTGATAGAGGATGGATATCTTATTTCAATGACCTGCATAAAGGGCGGAACACGGGAAATGCCTGGCGCTGGTTTATCGATATCTTCGCTGTTGCCTGCATTATTTTTAGCGTAACTGGGCTGCAACTATTAATGCGTCACTCGAAAACGCGCGCGTCTACTTGGCCCATTACTACGCTCGGTGTGCTCATCCCGTTTGTCATTATTTTACTGTTTGTGCACTAGCGCGACGCTAGTGGCACTTACCTACACAATTTTAAGGAGTGTTTACATGAAAATGCGAAAAGGCGCAGTGATCGCATCGACTTTATTAAGTATGACATTTGCCTCTGGCGCTATTCACGCTGCAAGCCAAGCCAAACTTGACGTGGCCTTACCGCAACTTGATGTGGCTGAATATCACAAACCTTATCTTGCCGTGTGGATTGAAGACAGTAAACGCAAGGCTACTCAAGTCGCCGTATGGTACGACGTTGAAATGCGTGAAGACAAAGGGAAAGAGTGGCTTAAAGACTTGCGCCAATGGTGGCGTCGTGGTGGGCGAAGCCTTGATTTGCCTTATGACGGACTTACCAGTGCAACAAAAGGCCCAGGCGATTACAGTCTTGATTCGCAGCTAAATAAAGCGTTAGCAGAACTGCCAGAGGGCGATTACACGCTTCGCGTTGAGGCATCACGAGAAGTAGGCGGAAGAGAAGTACTGTCTCTGCCATTTTCATTACCGCTATCTGCTGCGTCACTACCGGTAGAGGTGAAAGGAAATTCAGAACTTGGGCGTGTAGTACTGCGTCTGGAAGACTAATCTGCTGAGGCGCTAATTCAACGCTCACTCAGTAGAGATCCAATAAGAGGACATTATGAAAAAACTATCAGTAAAAGCTTCAGCCATTGCGCTAGCAGCAACACTTGCCGTGTCATTTTCAGCCAGTGCGCATCGCGCGTGGTTACTTCCTAGCTCTACCGTACTATCAGGTGAAGAAGCTTACGTGACGTTTGATGCTGCTATTTCAAATACTATTTTTCACCCTGACCACTTCGCAATGAACGCCAGTAACTTAGTGGTTCAATCGCCAGAAGGTGAAGCCGTAGACGTAGAAAATATGGCACGCGGTAAGTACCGAACCACGTTTGATTTGAAATTAAACAAAGAAGGTACATACAAACTGACGTCTGCCAGCAATGGTATTCGCGCATTTTGGCGAGATGAAGAAGGCAAGCGCAAGATGTGGCCCGGCCGTGGTGAAGAATATAAGCCGGAAGAGTTCGCAACAGCCGTGCCTAAGAAAGCAAAAGTTCTTCGCGTAATGCAAAGCTCTCGCCGCGTAGAAACGTTTGTTACTCTTGGTGCGCCATCGAACAAGGTGTTCACGCCTGATAACGTGGGTTTGGAGCTAGTGCCAGTGACTCACCCTAATGATTTATTCGCCACCGAAACGGCAACGTTCAAGTTACTTATTGACGGTGAGCCAGCGGTTGGCGCCGAGGTGGAAGTTGTGCGCGGTGGTATGCGCTACAGAAATGATCAGGAAACGATTAAAGTCACGTCTGACGAAAATGGTCAGATTGAAATTACATGGCCGCAAGCCGGTATGTACTTTGTAGAAATTGGCTATGAAGACGATAAAGCGCAAAAGCCTGCAACGTCTCGTAACGGTAGCTACTCAGGCACATTTGAAGTACTTCCGCTGTAATAACCGTACGTTATTGCGCAGCTAGGGGCTGTAAACGTTCTTTGAATACTCACAGAGCAACAGCCTCTTATGTCTCTAGCCATTTCAATACAACGGCATAAAAGTTAAGCACATGACAGAAACACACCGTCTACTCATAGCAATAGTAAGCATTGGCCTGTATATGCTGTGGGTAGCGGTGTTATTTTTTAAACATCGAAAGCAAAACAGCTATGCAGTATCAGGCGAGGAGACCCTTGTCGTATACGCAAGCCAAACCGGTACGGCCGAAAAAATTGCCCGCGCAAAGGCCGCCGCGCTATCACAGCAAGAGCAAACGTCGGTAGTATCCATGGCATCTTTGAAACTCAACACGTTAAGTAGTGTGTCAAAAGTCATTTTTGTTGTGAGTACTTACGGTGAAGGCGAACCCCCTGATGCGGGTAGAACCTTTAGTAAAGCGCTAAAAAAAGCGTCGTCGAATCAATCTGATTACCTGTCCCACCTGTCTTTTGAAGTGGTGGGGTTAGGCGATAAGCAATACGCCGCGTTTTGCCAATTCGCAGTCACGTTGTTTGATAATATCAGTGCACTAGGCGCACGTGCGCTTTCTCCGCTAACGACATTAGATTCAGGGAAAGGTGAGCATTTGTCTTTGCTTGGTTCGTTGCCACAGGATGAACAGCACCCCACCCATGCTTTCACACTGAAAAATCGGGTTCAATTAAATGAAATAAGTCTAGCTTCTGGCGAGGCTTCAAAGGAACCCTCTGACCACTCTGAGGGCAAACCTTCAAACCCAGCGTCGCCAGGCCTGTTCGGCTTGTCTTTGAACGTTGACCATTCTAATCAGACACAAGAATTACATGAACAATGGGAAGCGGGTGACGTATTGGAAGTACTTATTCCTCAGCAAGCAGGGGAACCAATAGTTAGCCGAAGCTACACCATAGCGTCGGTACCACAAGAGCACGACGTAAAGCTTGTAGTTCGACAGCTGGTCAAAGACAACGGCCAACTTGGGCTAGGTTCTGGATTACTTACCCGTTCTTTACCTGTATCTCAGCCAGTACAGGCCTACATTCGAAAAAATACCAGCGCAATTATTACTAATACTCAGTGCCCATTGTTATTAATTGCTGCGGGTAGCGGCATTGCGGGGGTACGAGCTCAGCTTGCAAAACGCGCATTGCTTGAGAACGCTGGGCCAGTTTGGATATTTTTTGGCGAACGTCATCCCATGCAAGATGATGTGCTTGATAAAACGCTATCGCCTTTCCAGAATAGTGACTGTATTTTTAAAAAGTCAGTTATTTTCTCCCGACAGAAAGGTGGTGGTTATGTTCAACAGCGTCTTGTTGAGCAGCGAGATGAGGTCAAATCCTTCTTAGGCGATACCGGACAAGTATACGTATGTGGGCATTTTGAGGGAATGGGCCAAGGCGTTGACATGGCTTTGCAGTCCATACTTGAAGCGCAAGCCTACAATGCGTTAGCTGACGAAGGACGTTATCACCGCGACCTTTACTAATGTGGAGAACAGCAGGCAACTAATGTCTGTTTTACGCTTTCCTGTTTCACCGCTGAATCATCGCTAATAAACCTCAAAAGCCTTACAGCTAAATCCCAAACTTTAAGTTAGACTTTAGTCTAATGTGTCAGGCCCTTGCCTTGTCGCATGTTTAAATATGCGCAACAGTACGTTGGGCATACCTTAAATAGGTGTTTTCTTATTCAGGTATGACCTTTCGCCACCGATAATTGGTGTAATGTTTGAACTGAAAATAAGAAAATCAACAGGCTAGGGGCTGCTGACCTTTGTTGTACGTTTAAACCAAAATTCGTACATCAAAGAACAATAGGCCCTAGGGCCTGTCGATAAAACAAATTAGGACGACAGTATGCAGTCTATTGCCATTGTTATACTGGGCATCATCGGAATGTTGCTCGGTTGGTTCGTATATTCGAAGTTTATTGCGAGCCGTATATTTAAGTTGGATGATAGTTTTGTAACACCAGCCCATACAATGAAAGATGGGGTGGACTATGTTCCCACCAATAAAGTTGTATTGTGGGGGCACCATTTCACTTCCGTGGCGGGGGCAGCACCCATCGTAGGTCCAGCTATTGCTGTCTACTGGGGATGGGTTCCTGCGGTACTTTGGGTTGTGTTCGGTACGATATTATTTGCCGGTGTGCACGATATGGGCGCCTTATGGGCCAGCGCACGCCACAAAGGCAAATCAATGGGCGCGCTGTCTGAGACCGTCATCGGAAAACGCTCTCGTTCACTATTTATGATAGTGATCTTCCTAGTACTCTTAATGGTTAATGCGGTATTTGGCGTGGTTATCGCGAACTCTTTTGTCTCCCAACCCAATGCGGTATTCCCAGCTTGGATGGCAATCGCAGTTGCATTAGTCATAGGTCAATTGCTTAAACGTAATTTCAGCCTCATACCCTTATGTATTGTGGGGATTATTGTGCTTTACGCATCGGTGTATGCGGGCAGTTATATCCCACTAAGTCTGCCGGAAACCATGTTTGGTTTAGCAGATAAAGCAAACTGGATCATTATCTTATTTATTTACGCCGCTATTGCATCGCTGTTACCAGTTTGGATGCTGTTACAGCCTCGTGATTTCATTAACGGTATGCAGTTACTTGTTGGCTTGTTCCTGCTTTATGGTGCTGTGTTCTTTGCTATGCCGGATATCACGGCGCCAGCGTTTAACGCTCAAACCGCTGTCGATTCTCCAAGTCTAATCCCGCTGTTGTTCGTTACTATTGCGTGTGGCGCTGTTTCTGGTTTCCACGGTATTGTGTCTTCAGGTACCAGCTCTAAGCAGCTAGACAAAGAGACCGATGCACGCTTTGTTGGTTATCTAGGCGCGGTCGGTGAAGGCTCACTAGCACTTATTACCATTGTCGCTGTGAGCGGCGTTGCGTTTGCAGCTTCTCCAGAAGAATGGCACGAAGTATACAGCCATTTGGGTGCGGGTAGCGTGGGTGCATTTATCACTGGTGGTGCGAACCTAATTCAGCAGGGTTGGGGGTTGCCGGTAGATTTCTCGTCAACGATCCTTGCGGTAATGGTTGTTCTATTTGCTGGCACCACCATGGATTCGGGTGTGCGTCTGCAGCGCTACATAATCCAAGAATGGGGCGATATCTATTCAATTGGTGCACTTAAGAACGGCGTGGTTGCAACGCTTGTAGCTGTTGGATGTTGTTTATTGCTGGCCTTCGGTGCAGGTGGTGCGTCAGGCAGTGGCGGTATGATTATTTGGCCGTTATTTGGTTCTACTAACCAGATACTAGCCAGTTTAACCCTGTTAGTAATCTCGGTTATGCTGATTAAATTAGGTCGACCAGCGAAATATACGCTGATTCCAATGGTGTTTGTACTGATTATGGCCTTCTTTGCCGGGCTTATTAAACTTAAAGAATACTACGTTGAAGGTAACTATCTATTGGTGTTCTTAGACGCAGTAGTACTTATTGTGTCTGTGCTTGTTATGCTTGAAGCTTTTTCTGTGGTGTCAAAACTCAAAAAGGAATCGAAGCTTAAAAAAGAGCAAGCCAACGGATAAGTCACTAGGGTCTGTATATGGTCTCCCCCATTATTGCAAGAGTAAACATGCTGTTTTGACTAAAATGGTTTGCGTCCGTATATCCGGCTTCTCGTTGAAGTATTTTCACT
>NZ_JAKREZ010000048.1:0-22771 GCF_022348345.1 Alteromonas sp. CNT1-28
GGTAGCGAGTTTTTTTGCATCTTTCTTCAACTGGAAACATTGCGCATGACTGTTTTGTAAAACGGACAGCGCTTGGTCGCTGTCTTTAACGAAAAATTGTGATGAAGAAAAGGTTCGCTCGGTAGTTACGATCACATTTGTCCACTCAATTCCCTGTACTTCAATCAGTGAGCCAGTTTCAGTATAAAACTTAGGAGGGTTATCTTTGTTTATAATAAACCACATTGTGGGTTATCTCCTATAGTTCTTCGATTGTTATTTTATAGCGCTTTCCTGCTTCTAAGCGTACCGGGCTGTGCTCTTCGTTTTCGCAAACTAATCGAACTCCAAACTCCTCGACTACTGTTAAATCATCTTGCTTCTTTTGCGCCTCACTCTCAAACGAGACCTCAAATTTTTTATCAATATCTTTCATTTATTAATGCCTATTTTTTGGTATTGTGTCTCAAAAGAGTCCACACCGTGTTTTTTTAAGATCTTAGCAAGATTATCTAATCGCCACGTTATTAATTCATCTATTCGGCCATGACGCTTCGCATACGCCATTTGAGTATTTGAGTTTATTGCTACGACAACAAACTTTAACGGCTCTGCAATGCTTTCTTGAGCAATCACTTTCGTAATAGAATGCGTTTCAAGGTGCCTAACAAATTTCCTAGATAATTACTAAAAAAATCCTCAACACTTTCATTCATAAGACTTCAAATTGATAACTCCTGATATCAGCATAATTGAAGTCATCGCAATTCCAGAAATATTAAGCCATTTAAAAAATTCGCTACTCACTCCACTGATACTCAAATATATAAAAAAGGTGAGCAGTAACCCAGATGATATTGTTGTATATCTAGTTGGACCAGCGGGGGCATTTGAACGAAAACCTACGGTTTTGAATCCTGTGGCACCCTCGAAACCGTAGGTTTCCGTCAGATAGCCGCTAACCCGGCATTTGCCCTTAAAACTTGGTCATCTTTGGAACATTACCGAATATTCAATGCTGTGACAGCCTTTTTCATAGCGAACCCTGGAGTTGTTTGAATTGTCCTAGGATGGGGTCCTGTGGAAGAACCGACAAATTTGACAAGTTTGCTTTTAAGGCAAGTTGACGTTCTTGGGGGCTATATCTAGTCAAAGTTGCACAAGTCTTTGTAAAATATTGATTTAATCATCTACAAAATGACATTCGTCACCCTAAATAACCAAAAAAGGTTTCAACGTAAACAATTTTATTTGAACATTCGCAACGCGACGTTTAATGTGAATTACCAGAAGTAAGAAGCAATATTTGCTTATAGGATTGTGTTAAATGCCAAATTGGATGGTGGAATTTTTGTATGTTGTTCTAATGTCTAAGCGATGTGTTTTTGCGTTCTTGTTAGGGATTATCCTGTTCTTCTTGATAAGCGCTTATGGTCACCATGCTTTGGAAAATTTTCAACTACAAGGAGTTTTTAAAGGAATTGAAGATGTTGTCAGAGATAAATTTCTTAGACGGTATGATAAATTAGCTCTCGGCGCTCTGATTACCTGCTGGATTCTGGCAATTAAGTTTTATATCAAAGATAGAAAGCGTTTCTTATAAACCTGGAAAACCATGAAATGACATCTCAAGTTGCCATTCAATGAAATCGTAATAATAACTGTTATTACGATTTTGAATTGTCAGGATATAGTGTTATGCTGCTCAAATGAAATATCATCCCATTACTGACACCATCGACCTTCAAGCGTCACAGCGAGATATTCTTGACACTCATGAATTTAAATCGGTGTACCCTACTTTGTCTGAGTATCTTGATTCATTTGAGCAACAAGGCATTCCTGCAAAAAACGATTTGAAGCAATTGCTTAATTTTTTGGTGACAGGCTTAAGCAATGCAAAAGGCACTCAATCAAGGTTCAGAAATGAGGCTGAGAGATTTACCTTGTTTTGCTGGCGCGAACGCGAAAAATCTGTTCTAGATACTAAACTTGAAGATATAAAGTTGTATATCGATTGGATCTGGTCACCACCCAAAACACTCATTGCTGATACAACAATATCGAGCCGCTTTAAATACAGACCTAATTCAGATATTCGTGTTGTCAATCCAGAATGGCGCCCTTTCGTGCATCGCACGCCTAAGGCAAATCGGAAAATCGAATCGTTGATAGCACCTGGAAAGGCTTCCAGTACTAAACATGCCTATAAAATCAGCCAAACGTCACTTCGCAATTCATATGCATCATTAAATGTTTTTTTTAAATGGTTAATCGATGCTGAGCTGGTTATGCGTAACTATTTGGCGGACGCCAAGAAAAACTGCAAATATCTGATCAAAGTTAAAATATATCAGCCACCACATACGTTTGATGATGAAGTCTGGGAAACATTTATCCAATGCCTTACGGTTGCAGCTGACGAAAACCCGAAGTTTGAAATTCACAGGTTTGTAGTGTTATCCCTAAAAGTATTGTTCTTAAGAATTTCGGAATTATCTTCTCGTGACTATTACACCCCTTTGTTCAATCATTTTCGACCGGATCCTAGTAATGAAGGCTGGGTGTTGCATGTTGTAGGCAAGGGAAAAAAAGAACGTGTAGTAACGGTGCCTGATTCATATATCGAAAATGTACTGGGTAGATACCGTGAATCGATGGACTTAGCCCCCCTTCCTAGAATTGATGAGGACACTCCAATCCTCCCATCAATGAAAACTGGTAAACCGCTTAAGCAAGACAGTGTCAATAATATTGTTGAAGAAGCGTTTGATTTGGTTATTTCTACTCTTATGAAGAGTGGAAAGAAACAACAGGCGCTTGATATTGCCGGTGCATCATCACATTGGTTGAGGCATACCGGCGCTACTCAAGCATTAGATGAATTGAATGAAACTATGTTAGCCGAAGAACTTGGCCATGCCAGTGTAAAAACGACAGTTGAAATTTATGTAGCCCCGGCACACAGAGACAGAATACGCAAAGGTTCACAACGTAAGCTCTGAGCACCAAAATACATTATTATGAACTTGGAAATAGCATATCTTAGAAAAGTACTGATAGTCTCAGTTTGATCAAAAGCGGTCATACTAGTATATCGTTCTAGATGACTGTTTTGTAAGCGGATCGGAGATTACATATTCTTTCCTATGAAAACACTGAACGTGGTTTTTTAGTGGAAACGGACAGCTTACTGCAACTTCGAGCAGCATCGGTCAGCTACCGGATCGCGTAAGGCAAAAACGCAGGTAAAACAGTATTTCCTTGCAAGCCTTGCCCGAACAAGACAAAGGTAACAATAGACATTTAGCACAAATAGACGGCTTTAGTTTGCATTCTGTCGTTTTCGCCGTCACTCATCAAACAGATAAGTTAGTGCACTTGTGTCGATATATCGCAAGGCTTTCCACATACCTCGTACCAAACTTCAGTACCAAAGACGAGTTCACTTACTTATCTTAACGACAATTCATTTCATGTTTTCTTCAAAATACCTACTGTGTAAACGTGACGCCAGACTTGAATGCATCTATCACTATGTCTAGTCTATAGCGTTAATAATTCTCATACTCCGAACACGCCGGATACCGTCGAATCATTTGTCGACCTTGCAGTGACAACAACACTAATCCAATCAGGTCGCACCTGTTGCTGGACTTTGCCCCCCGGCAACAATTTCCATTTTGCGCCTGACATTTCGTTAAGATTTCCCGTTTCCAAACGAAAGGTCGCCATTTCAGCATGTGTTGGGTAACGTCCATTTTGAATTGGATAACCCGCCCGAATATAACGCTTCTTGAAGTTAACCCGCAATTCGCCAACAATTAGCTGCAACGCGCCATTGGCATAAAACAGCGTTCCAGAAGTCGTCACGGGTTTACCTCCCAGTCCTAATATTTGGGGGGCGATTTCGCTGACCGAAAACGTCACGACTTCGCCTGCTGACAACTGAACCAATTGAGCATACACTTTTTGTCCTAAACGCTCGGCCAGTGAGGCAGAAAATACACTGGCGGACTCATGATCATAGCCAAGTAAGTCGGGTACGTTCGCCTCTTCCTCATATTTCAACCCTGCCAACATCTGTTTAACGGTTACTTCAGGAATGGTCGGCGATAGCTTGTCACTCCTTGCCCCTGGTAGTTCTTTGACTGCTATGTAATCTACCCCCTGCTGCCAGACAATGCGTTCCTCAGCACTCGCTGCAATTGATGAGAACATCACTACAACGACCATGATCCAACGGATTGATTTTGTATTTATCATGTTTAGCCTTCTCAATTCACATTAAAGTAACAATAATCAGCAATTCACATACCAGTCTGACGTTACAGTTATTAGCAGCCCGAGCACACCGCCAACGACACTGATAATTTAATAAAAATCATAATATTAAAGACAAATATATAGCAGCCTATGCACGCTTAACGGCAGGCCACATTGGCGTAAGGCGACTTCATTTGTAAAAGAAATGCGACAATTGCGATGCTACAGCTGATGCAAATCAGCTCGATTTCGCTGCGCCCTGAATATGCTCCACATTCAGAAAATATGAAAAAAATACATTTATTCAAACACATAAAGACAATCAGCGATATCTCTAAAAAATGGTGCGCCGATTGCTCAGGTAACCATGAAGCGACACCACTGCGCAGTTTGATCCGCAGTGCGTGTCACACGATATTTTCATGATTAAATTAAGAGAATCGCGTATGTCTGAGATACCTGTATATCAAAATTATATTAATGGTGAGTTTCAACCTCATTCAGCATCTTATATCGAGGTCACTAATCCCGCGAACGGTGAGCTACTCTCCCGGGTACCCAATGCGGATACGTCGGAGGTAGAAGCGGCCATAACAGCAGCGAAGAAAGCACAAAAAGCCTGGGCAGCGAAACCCGCGATTGAACGAGCACAATATCTGCACAAAATCGCCGATAAGTTGCGACAAAACGCGGAACACCTGGCAGCAGTAATTACCAAAGAACAAGGTAAGGTCCTCAGTCTGGCAACCGTTGAAGTAAATTTCACCGCCGATTACTTAGATTATATGGCTGGCTGGGCACGTCGAATTGAGGGTGAAATCATCACCAGCGACAGGCCCGGTGAAAACATTTTTATGTTCAGAAAACCATTGGGTGTAGTCGCCGGGATCCTGCCCTGGAACTTTCCGTTTTTTCTGATTGCACGAAAAATGGCGCCAGCACTGATCACCGGCAACACCATCGTCATAAAGCCTAGTGAAGAAACGCCAAACAATTGCTTTGAATTTACCCGACTGCTCGACGAAGTTGATTTACCCGCGGGTGTTTTTAACGTGGTTTGTGGCACTGGATATGGAGTAGGCCAAGCACTAACGTCAAACAGCCAAATCGATATGATCAGCTTTACCGGCAGCGTAGCTACTGGCTCAGCGATTATGGCAGCCGCCGCGCCAAATGTTACCAAGCTCAACCTTGAACTTGGAGGAAAGGCGCCGGCAATAGTGCTTGAAGATGCCGACCTCGATCTGGCAGTCAATGCAATTAAGGCATCCCGGGTTATCAATACAGGCCAGGTGTGTAACTGCGCAGAACGAATTTATGTGCACACTGCGGTAGCCGATAAATTTATAGAAAAGTTGAGTAGTGCGATGGCAGCGACGCGCTATGGTGACCCAATGAAACAGTCCGATCTGGAAATGGGACCTCTCATTAACCAAGCCAGTCTGGATAAAGTCATCTCCATGGTGAGTAAGGCGAAAAGCGAGGGTGCACAAGTCATCACCGGCGGTAAAGTTGCAGATATCGGCCCGGGATTTCATTACGAACCTACTGTTCTTGCAGGGTGCCACTCAGACATGGAGATCATGCAAAAAGAGATTTTTGGACCGGTATTGCCCGTGCAAGTAGTAGCCAGCCTGGAGGAAGCCGTTGAATTAGCCAACGCCTCTGAATACGGCCTGACATCCTCGGTTTACACCCGAGATCTCAGGCAGGCCATGCGTGCAATTGACTTACTGGACTATGGCGAAACCTACATTAATCGTGAAAACTTTGAAGCCATGCAAGGGTTTCATGCCGGTACCCGTAAGTCCGGGATTGGCGGTGCCGACGGCAAACACGGGCTCTATGAATATACCCGCACCCACGTCGCCTATGTGCAAAACTAAGTCTAATTAATCTATAAACAAAGCGCATTGTGGCGGTATACAGTGCGCTTTTTGCCGAAACGGCAATTACTAGCAGTTTTGTTAGGGCTGCAGCCCTCTGTATCACGAAGCTAAAAGGAAAATGAAAACTAACAACGCATAGTTCATATTATAGTTTACTGTTACAAACAGCGTTAGCCTCAGCATTTATAAAAAGTTTTCAGCGGTACCCATAGCCTATTTTACGTGAAAGTTAATCATGACAAGATTAAAAAAGAAACTAAACCGAATTCACATACCTACTTTTGAAATAAACTGCCCATATACCAATTCAGTTAACCAGCAGACAATTGAAGTATTCAGCACAAAAATTCCAGCTAATTTTGAAATAAAAAAAGCTGAGCTAGTGTTATGTAAATTAGCCATCGAAGATTCAATAACTTTTTTTACTGAGCAAAAACCTCATAAATTATTTGACGGAAACGCCTTTTTAATAATCAATTCAATAGATATTTACTCATCAGTAGAAGAAGCTGATTATTTTTTTCAGAAGACTCAGGCTCCCCCCCCTCAAAATAGTATTAGATTATCAGTTAAAAACGCCAGAAATAATCACGTTATATTTATAAACAATTAAATTTAAAATTAAAAAAACCGCAGGTTGATGCTGCGGCTTTTTATATACTCACAAAGCAATGAACAGATTAAAACGTCACTGAGACCTCAACGATAATACCGTCCCACTCTGCTCCACCAGCAGCACCGAATGCTGCAGTACCGCCTCCGGAATACTGTTCTTCCTCTTGCTTAACATATTCAGCTTTGAATAACGTGAAATCATTCATCCACCAGCCGCCGCCCAACTGCAAACGGCTTGCGGTGTTATTGCCGGTAATACCAACGCTTTCGTTATCTGATTCGGCGTAACGGGCTGCAACATAAAACTCTGAATTAATCATATAGCGCCCTTCTACAGACCAAAACTTCATTTCAGATTCCTGCTCTACATAACTGGTTTGAAACGCCCCCTGGCCATTTTCCCAGCTATAATCGTCTTTTGCACTCCCGTACAAAGCATGGAACATAACTGTATCGGTCATGTACTGGACATCAGCCTGCCAGATAAAGGCGTCAACGCCCGGCACAATCAACGGGTGGGTTACTCTGGCATTCGGTGCCGAACTGGCAAACTGATAGTTATCGCCGTCTCCCACAGCAATCAACGAGCCAGCGGTCTTCCCTTCTACAGCACTCATCTCATGATTGGTGGAAAAAACACCTGCTGCAAACGATAAACCATTGCTTAAATTATAGGTTCCGCGTAAGCCGTAGTTGTACCCTCGTCCGTCGGAAAAGTCCGCGAAAAAGTCCGGTGTCGACAACGTACCATCCCAGGTAATACTGCTGCCGCCTGCCAGTTTATGTACCCCATACAACCACAAACCTTCTTCTGCTGTGATCATGTCTACCAGACTATTGCCAACAAATGGGTTACTTTGCACTGCCGCACCATCAGAATAGCGCAGGAAGTTCTGCGTGGTGGCGATCATATTTCCCAGCCTGACACCCACTTCCTGATTAATCTGATACTGTATCCACGCTAAATCCTGGCTGATAGCAGCGCTGCCGTTATTCCAGTCGTTGGGCTCCTCGGCGAGTTCGGCAAAAACAGATAGCTTGTCTGTCAACTGCGCATTAATATTTAACGCAAAGCGCAAACGATGAAAACCAGAGTCAGTGTTAGCATTGCCCGGGTCCGCAGCTGCGCCGTCGACTTCCATCCCCGCCTGCCAACTTTGCATCACCGCACCAGACAACTGAATCCGGCTTTTTTCCTGCGCAAATGAAGCCGGACTAAAATAAGTCAGTGCTAAGGCAGAAGTGGCTAGTACTATTTTATTAAACTGCATTTCATTGTGTCCCCTGTTTGGAATTTAAACTTTCATTCGCAAATAAGGGATGGCAAAGAACATGCCATTGTAATTAAATTGTAAAAATTAAGTTTAACCATTAATTTAAAAGGAAATTTAAATTGATACGGACTTTATAGAAAAATCATTTTTCTTAAAAATTAAACTAGTGTCGCACGCCATTTGCAGCATAATGCAACAATTAATTACGGAAATAAAAAACCGTTAATTACCTTTCGACAATTAACGGTTCAAATAATAAAACTCAGATTATTAGTAAATATCGTTGGGCTGAACAATATTGTATTTTTTCATTTTTCGGTAGACCGTTGAACGGCAAATATTGAGCTCTTCTGACACCGTTGTAATATTCCACCGGTGTTTTTTTAACGTGTCTAATAATAACTGACCTTCGTGACTGCCTGCATACTTAGACAAAGCCTTTTCTTTGACAACACCAGTCTCTTGCTCCGTATCTAACGCATCCAGCGAATGATGATCGAGAATCTCATCTGGCAAACTATCAAGCGTTATCAAATTGTTTTCGCTCACCGCAGCGGCATATTTCAACACGCTCATTAACTGGCGTATGTTGCCAGGCCAGTGATACATTTCCAGCGCCTGGCGAGCCTTTTCATCTATTTGATAGTCACCCAGGTGCTGTAGCTCTCGTCTTACTACATTGGCAATAATAGCTGATTTATCGGTACGCTCCCTTAGCGGTGGCAGTTTCAGCGCCATGCCATTGAGGCGGTAGTAAAAGTCTTCCCGAAACTCCTTTTGGTCTATTCGCGCTCGCAGATCCTGGTGGGTGGCAGAAATAACCTGCAAGTCCAACGCAGTCGGTTCGGTGGCACCTAATGGCATTGTTTCTCGCTCTGCCAGTACACGTAGCAAGCGTGTTTGCAATTGCACAGGCATATCGCCAATTTCATCTAAGAACAGGGTTCCTCCATTGGCCAGTTCCAGCTTGCCCTTCATGCCATTTTTGTTGGCGCCAGTGAAACTGCCACTGCGATATCCAAATAGCTCACTTTCTATCAACGTTTCAGGGATGGCAGCACAATTTAATGCGATAAAGGCATGGCCGGCCCGCGAACTGGCATCATGGATTGCCCTGGCAAAGGCTTCCTTACCCGTGCCGGTCTCGCCGGTAATTAATATTGGAATGTCTTTATCAATAACTTGCAGAACTTGTCGCGCGATTCTTTGCATCCGTGGATCTTCACCACTTAATTCGTTCAGTGAAGGATGCTTTCCTGAAGTTAAGGGAGAGGCTGCTTTAGCAGCAGTCCGAACCGATCCAGACGCCACCGACCGGGAACCAGGCACCCGCAATGCCAGTTCAATCTCTTCCAGTAATAGTGGCGAATAAACCTTTATAACATTGCTACCACCGTTTGTTTTGGTGAGTAACTCATCGATAGAAATACCAATGATATCTTGTAACCGGCTCCCTGGGAGCAGTTGATCAGTTGGCAGCAGTGACGAGTATTCAAAAAATGACGAACGATTTGCCCCGGTGATAACGCCTCTTTCGTTAACCGCTAATAGCTGCTCCTGCGCCAAATCGAAAAAGCTTTCCGCCGGACGAATATTCAACGTCATCTGATTCCGATAGGTCTTGCGAAAATAACTGTTTTCAATCATTCGCCCGTACATCATGACCATTTGCAGCGTCATAAACTGGCTGCTTCTGTTTTTGTCAGCGCCAAGACATGACGCGTTCAGGCAGCCACGTAATTCCCCCATGGGATCAAATATAGGGGTAACGGAACAACTTAAGTCTCTGTGACTGGGATAAAAGTGCTCATCCCGGTGAATAATAATCGACTCTTTTTCAACCAGACAGGTACCAATACCATTGGTACCTACCTGATCCTCCGCCCATCGTGCCCCGATAAGTAATCCTGACTCTTTGCTGCGGACTTTTTCCCGAGTAGGTAGATTGGTCGCCAGGGTTAACCCTGAAGCATCGGTTAGCACAACCGAGTAGCCTGCATCAGCAATTCGCTTCGATAAACCAGTTAGCCCCTGCCGGGCAATATTTAAGTAGTCTTCCTGTTGCTGCAATTGCAATCGCATCTCTGAGGACGATAAAACTTCAACCTCGTTGGTCGCATGCGGATCAAGGCCGTGCTTTAGCAAGCTACGTTGCCAAGAGCGGGAAATCGGTTCTGTCGGCTGAATATTTCGAAGCTGAAATTCGGCCGACATAAATGTTTCAGCACCACTAACGTCCATAGATTGCGAAGTTTGTTTCATCATTACCGTCGTACTCCGTTCTTAGTTTATTGCAGGCAATGTACTAGCAGCATCAGGCAATTCCCCTGGTCAACTATTCAACACCTTATCAAATTAACGTAATGATGCAATTTTTGTAACATTTTTTTCAAATATGCATTTTTTCTTGTATTTACCGCCACATTGATGTGGATCCGTTTGCCGCCCCACCATCAAATAAAGAGAAAAATAAAACAAATACAATCACTTATTATTTTTTAGTTGTTATTACTTAGTAGCTAAAAGCCCTGCAGGGAAAATACGGCAAAACGGCTCGGCAAATATTGGTAAGTGCGATTCTGCCAACCGCAACCGAAAAGTGTCTCATTGTTGCATTAACGCTGCGACAGGTGTTTCTTCACTCAAACGACTTTCTGTACTTAATTTTTTCAACGAAACAGCACGTCCCAATAAACCTTTTAAAAATCAACAAATTAAGAATATAACCATCGGGAAATGTTATTGGCATGTTAATTGATTTAGGCATTCTGCTCGAACAAAACGACTTTCAGAGGTAAAAAATGAAAAAAACTAGTGCTCCACACCTGAGCTACCTGAGTTGCTGTCTGGGGTTAGCAGGTATCATGGTTAGCTCTTATGCATCAGCCGCCGGTCTGACCAAGCTAACAAAAGAAATTGAAGACTACAAACCTGTCACGCAAAAGCGGTTAAACGAAGCAAACCCCAAAGATTGGTTGCTACCCAAAGGGAATTACGAAGGCTGGATGTTCAGTGAACTTCAGCAAATTAATAAAAAGAATGTTAAAAAGCTCACACCTGTCTGGACCTACTCCACCAACCTGGACTCCGGCCATGAGGCTCCCGCCCAGATCAATAATGGCGTCATGTTTGTATCAACACCCTACAATCACGTGATCGCATTGAATGCCAAAACCGGGCAGGTTTACTGGCGCTATAAGCATGACAATCCTTATGATCTGTCGGTGATGCATAACACCAGCCGCGGCATTGCCTTATGGGACGACAAAGTCTATGTCGCCGGACTTGATGGCACTTTGAATGCGCTGGATGCCAAAACCGGGGAACGCATTTGTCAGGCGCAGATTGGTGACTGGAGTATCGGTGCTTATATCACCTCGGCGCCCACTCCGGTGAAAGGTAAGATACTGGTCGGCCCGTCTGGCGGCGAGTATGGCGTGCGGGGCTTTTTAGAAGCGATGGACGCCGAAACCTGTGAACAGGCATGGCGCACATACAGCGTACCAGGTCCGGGTGAGCCAGGTCATGAAACCTGGAAAAAGCAAGGAAAACGCCCCGACGCATGGAAATATGGTGGCGGAAGCATGTGGATGCCGGGTAACTACGATCCAGAGGCCGACATACTTTACTGGGGAGTGGGTAACGGCTCACCATGGCTCGGTGATCAGCGCCCCGGGGATAACCTTTATGTGGCTTCATCGATTGCCATGGACCCGGACAACGGCAAGATCAAAGGCCATTTCCAGTACCATTACAATGATTCATGGGACTGGGCCGCCATGAATGCACCAATGCTGGTTAATTTTAAACAAAATGGCAAAACGGTTAAGGGCCTGGTCTCACCTCAGCGTAATGGCTACATGTATTGGCTGGAGCGCAGTGACGACGGTGAAATAGGTTATGTTGAAGGCAAACCCTTTGTTAAAAATAACGCCTTTAAGTCGCTTAATAAAAAAACCGGTCGCCCTACCTATGACTATGATCATGTTCCGGTCACGGGTAAACGGGTGGATTACTGCCCTAGTCTGTGGGGCGGTAAAAACTGGCCTTACGAGTCTTATAATCCGCAAACCGGCATGGTTTATGTGCCGGCCAATGACAACGTATGTAACTCATTCCTCGGCAAATTTCAGGATGATGTTGAACCTGCATCCGGGCAATTCTGGGCTGGCATCGATATTCCCGACCTCGATGTTTACCTTGATGACCCTAACAAGGGTGTAGGTCAACTTCAGGCCTGGAATATCAATTCCCGCGAAAAAGTCTGGCAACACGACTTTGGCAAAACCATGAACTGGGGCCCTGTGCTATCGACAGCAGGCGGCATTGTGTTTGGTGCTGGTACTAACGACCGGATACTACGCGCCTTTGACGCCGAAAGCGGCGAAGTATTGTGGGAATTCCCGCTTAACTCAACGGCCATTGCGCCCCCTGTGAGCTACGAAGTTGACGGTAAGCAGTATATCGCTATTACCGCTGGCTATGGCGTAGACGCACACTGGACCAACAGTGTTCTGGCCGACAAAGATGAATCTGGTGAATGGATCGCAGATGTCCCTGAGGGCGGGGTAATCTGGGTCTTTGCACTGCCGGATTAAGTCTCTTTGGGGTGACGAAAGTCGGCGCATTGGCGCCGGCTTCCAGGTTCGTTGTACATAAACAGATTCAATAAAGTAGTAAGAAGGTATCCTATGAAAAATCGTACATCTGACAATGTCAGACAATCCCGGTGCTGCCAGGCGGATTATGATGGACCAGATAATGGCTTTCGTCGGGACATGCTGAAGTACTTGGCCTTTGCCATTCCTATTGCCAACCTCTCTGTCAGCGGCAAGCTGTCAGCTGCTCAGAACCGACCTGAGCGACTGCCACCACAACCCGGCGACCGACTGACGTATTTCAGTAAAAGCAAACGCGGCCAGATTATAAAACTATCCGATTTGGCCGAACTCGACAAACAACAGCTCATTTTGCCCTACGACGTGCAGAATAACATTGTCCGCGACGGCTCACGCTACAACCAGGTGCTGCTGCAAAAGCTCCCCGAGAGCAAGCTTTCCAATGACACCAAGGCACTATCGGCCAGTGGCGTGGTGGCTTATTCAGCCATCTGTACCCATGCTGGCTGCCCGGTCACCGGCTGGATGACAGACGAGGAAAACTACATGTGTCCGTGCCACCAGTCTGTGTTTAACCCCAAAGACAGCGGAGTTGTGATGGCCGGCCCGGCACCACGAAACCTGCCCGCATTACCGCTCAAAGTTGAGAATGACGAAATAGTGGTAGCAGGCAATTTTAATAGTTGGATTGGCTTTGGTAAGCCCCCCAGATAACGGAGAACCCCCATGAACAACAAACATAAATTAATGCTTCCTGTTACCACTGGTCTGCTAATGACGTTGTTTTGCAGCCAGGCAATCAGCGCAGCTAAGCCAATGACAGGCGTGAGTTGCCAGGGCGGCTTTTTTGTCCGCACGCCAGATAAACATATTCACTGGATAAATGACGAAGAAGCAAAGCCGGTACAGGTATACGCACAGGATGATGATATCTACGCAATGGCGGAATGTGGCACCGGAGTGGTTACCGTGTTCGAGAAAAAGCAGGCAGAAAAAACTGAGTATGCCGCTTATTACAGCCCTAACTGCAAAGATATTGGTCGCGAACAAGGCGAAACCCGCACGCTCTATCAGGGCGATGTAAAGATAAACCGCATCCGCCCGTCTGCTGATGGCCTGGAAATTCGCCTGGTGAATAACCAGTTTTTGCGCGGCAGTAGTTGCAGCGCAGTTAGCGCTATTAAGTAAGGCAAGAAAGGAAAAGGTAATGGGGCTCATTGGTCGCGGTAAGATATATATAGTAACACTGCTGACGCTGGTCAGCGCCAGTGGCAATGCGCGGTTGGAAGCCAATGAAGAGCAGGCTCTGAGCAAACTGTTAGACAGCTTAAGTGATTCTTATGCATTTACGGTTGATACTGTGTCGCCATCAACCGAAACACCAATGTTTCGGTTAGGCATGGAGCTGTTCTTTAGTAAATCACTCAGTGGTAATCAGGATGTTGCTTGCGCCAGTTGCCATCACCCATATCTTGCCGGGGGCGATAGTCTCAGCCTGCCGGTTGGCGAGTCACCGTATAATGACAATTGGGTAGGACCCGGACGCTGGCATGACTGGCAGCGTTCGGCCGATCCAAAAGCTGACGGGACACCCAATGTTGCCAGACACTCTCAAACCACGTTTAACGCGTCATTATACAGCCGCTCGATGTTTTATGACGGGCGCATTTTTGTGCTTGATCCTACCTTACGCTCCCATGGTGAAGATCAGCGCCACCGGACACCGGATAGTAATTTGTGGCAGGGCGATAGCTCTGCAGGACGCGATTTACTCGCCACTCAGGTGCGCTTTCCGGTGATATCCACCGATGAAATGCGTGGCCATACCTTTGCTGCCGACAGTACTAACGAAGGGGTACGCCACGCACTGATCGAACGGCTCAAACAAAGCGAAAATGTGCAGCAGTGGCTGCAGCTCTTTCGGCAGGCCTTCGCCTCACCCACTGGCAGCTCGAATTCGCTGATTACATTTGCCAATATCGAAACTGCTATCTCCTATTATCAGTCTACTCAAATCTTGCTGGATGCCCCCTGGTTTGACTATGTTAACGGTAAAACCAACGCACTGACGGCCAGTCAGAAGCGCGGCGCAAAGCTATTTTTAACCAGCCCGGATAAGGGCGGTGCAGGTTGTATAAACTGCCATACGCCGCCAATTTTTACAGATGAGAAATTTCATAATATTGCTGCGGTGCAGATTGGACGTGGTAAACAACCCAATGGGGAAGATTTTGGCCGCCGCGGCGTAACACAACAAGACAAAGACCGATACGGATTTCGTACTCCCTCACTACTAAACGTGACGGCAACCGCCCCCTACACTCACGCTGGCGCTTTCACGGATCTTGATGCCATCATTGCGCATCATTTGGCACCGGATGAGTCGGTTAGTCAGTTTGACTTTAGTTTTGCTAACAACCCGCAATTGAAGCACGTTGCCGGGTTGCTTAGCGACAGTAAACAACACACCCAGGGTGCACTGGCTCAGCTTAACCGAGAGCAAGCCGCAGGCAGCAGCCTGCTGCCTGACGGCCTGACCCTAACAGTAACGCAGATAGACGATTTAAAGGCCTTTCTAGCCAGCCTTACCGATCCTTGTATTACCGATAGAGCCTGTATGGCGAAATGGGTACCTGATAGCAATGCACCAGCCCCTGACGAGCACCGCCTCGTAGCAGAATTTCGCGGTCATATGCCTCCTCCTCAACCTGTAGCCATACACCTGGAGGCAACTCACACCAGTCTGCCTCATCAGACCCCGGGGCCAGCACTCCCTGCTGCGTTGCTTAGCGATGACGCATTTGGCTGTTCCCGCTCTGCACCGACGCATCAGTCTCTTGCCAAGCACCATAGCCCCCATCAAAGCGCCAAACGCTTTGATGAAGTGGCTGTGAGTGCCGGGTTAGCTCACAAACATCACATCAATTGGGAGAACTATACCCTGTCTTCGGCACAACGCCTGATCTTTAGCGGTGGACTGGCGGCCGGCGATATTGATGGTGACTGCTGGCCGGATCTATTTTTTGCAACCGGAGACGCGGCAGCGGACGTACTGTATAAAAATGAACGAAACGGCACCTTTAGCGATGTCAGTAAAGTGTGGGGATTAACCAGCGTTGAACTGTCTAACGGTGCAGCCATGGTAGATATTGACGGCGACGGCGATCTAGATTTATTCACCTCTAATCTGCTACAGCCCGAACTGCCATCCATCACCGGTCAAAAGATGCAGTTGCCAGACTCCCAGCTTCCCACGTTATACCTCAACGATGCGCAACAAAAGTTGCATGTTGCCGCTGACATCGGATTACAAATACAGCTTACCAGTTGGTCTTTTGCTTTTGCCGATGTAAATAAAGATGGCACCGTAGACATGCTGACCAACCATTGGCGCGGCCCCGGACTGGGCGGCGAACAGCCAACCCACCTGTGGAGCAACATAAGCAGCTCGGAGGGGATCTGGTTTGAAGGTCTGGATACCGAGGCAGGCCTTACAGATTTGGTAGGCAATGCAGACTTTACATTTACCGCTAACTTTACCGACATCAATAATGATGGCTGGCTGGATTTGTTGTTTGCAGCAGATTTTGAAACCAGCCAGGTGTATAAAAACCTCCGCGACGGTACTTTTGCTAGAGAGACCCACGCTCATGAGATTTCAGATCAGAATGGCATGGGGGCAGCCGTTGCAGACTATGATAACGATGGCTACCTGGATTGGTTTGTTAGCAGTATCTGGGACCCGAACGGCAAGCCGGAAGGTAGCTGGGGGGTCAGTGGTAACCGCCTGTACCACAATCACCAGGGTCGGCTGGAGGATGCAACAACACAGGCTGGTGTGGCCGAAGGGCTATGGGCTTGGGGCGCATGCTTTGCCGACTTTAATAACGATGGCTGGTTGGATTTATTTCACGTTAACGGCTTTGATCTGCCGCCACAACTCAGCCGCCATCTTGGTAACCCGCTGGCGTATCGTCGCCTGAAGCAAGCCATGGCTGAGTTTGAGAACACCCCGAGTCGGCTTTTTATTTCTAATCAGGACGGTACATTCACAGAACGCAGTCGTCAGTGGGGGATCACCGATACCTTTTCTGGCCGCGGCGTGGTCTGCATGGACTACGACCGGGATGGTGATGTGGATATTGTGGTCAGTAACCACGAACAGCGACCGGTACTGTATGCCAATCGTCACAACGATGACGCCAGCAACAACTACTTATCCATCACCCTGCGCGATAGTACGCAAAACACCCGGGCACTGGGCGCTAAAGTGCATGTGACTACCGGCAACACTACCCAGTTGCAGGAAGTACGCGCAGGCGGCGGATTTTTAAGCGGTGCGCCGTCAACCCTGCACTTTGGTTTGGGTGACGCCAGCCAGGCCGACACCATTACTATTGAATGGCCAGACAAAACAGGAAGTGTCAGTACGTTTCACAATATTCCGGCTAACCAGTTTTTATACATCCAGGCCGATCGGGGAACTATTGAGCAACGCTCACCTTCGCCCCCACCCCAATCGCAGTAACGAACAGAGGCAGTAACACGCTATGCGCTTAAACCAATGCTATAACTATCAGGACTTCAGAACCCTGGCGAGAAAACGCCTGCCAGGCCCAATCTACAATTACATCGACGGTGGTGCCGATGACGAGGTAACCATGCGGCGTAACACTGAAGCCTTTAATCAGTGTGATTTAATTCCCGGGGTACTTCGCGGTGTCAAAGATGTTGATCTGAGTATCGAGGTGATGGGTCAGCGACTTGAATTACCTATGTACTGCTCTCCTACCGCCCTGCAACGGTTATATCACCACCGAGGTGAATATGCAGTTGCGGCCGCCGCCGAAAAGTTTGGCACTATGTTCGGCGTGTCGTCGCTGGGCACCGTGTCGATGGAGAAAATTGCACAGGATTTTGATATTCCCCAGGTGTATCAGTTTTATTTTCACAAAGACCGCGAGCTTAACCGGGCCATGATGGAACGGGCGAAAGCCAGTGGCATACAAGTTATGATGCTGACGGTAGACTCAATCACCGGTGGCAATCGGGAGCGGGATTTACGTACCGGCTTTTCGATACCCTTTCGTCTGACCCTGGGCGGCATGGTTGAATTTGCCAGTAAACCCGCCTGGGGCATCAACTATCTGCTCCACGAAAAATTCTCCCTACCACAACTGCAGGCCCATATTGACATGGACGGCGGCAGCAGCTCTATCGGTGATTATTTTACCAATATGCTGGATCCGGCAATGAACTGGCAGGATGTGGCCGACATGGTTGATTTTTGGGATGGTCAGTTCTGTTTAAAAGGCATTATGAGCGTTGAAGATGCCAGGCGTGCAGTAGACATTGGCTGCACCGGTATCGTGATTTCTAATCACGGCGGGCGCCAACTTGACGGCTCACGCAGCTCTTTTGATCAACTGGCCGAAATTGTCGACGCAGTAGGCAATGATATCGACGTTCTTTTTGACAGCGGCGTGCAGCGTGGCTCACATGTACTCAAAGCACTGGCGCTGGGCGCAAAAGCGGTGGGAATTGGGCGGATGTACCTGTATGCACTGGCGGCGGCCGGACAACCAGGTGTGGAGCGGGTCCTTAAGCTCATGCAGGCTGAAATTGAACGCGACATGCGACTCATGGGCTGCAGCAGCATAAAGGACCTGCAACGGGAACATGTTCGCTTTCGTCCCTGATCCCCTGCCCGCAAAACGGAAATAACCCCTATAAAGCGATGACTTCATGAACTCACCTGTTCGCGACACATCGACAACTAACGACTGAATCAGCAAGGCCAATATGACTCAGCATCACCTAATGACCTCACTAACATTAACCATACTTCTCATGAGCCCGCCTCTGCTTGCTGCAGCAGTAACACCATCAGCGGGACCACCAGCAGCTGAAGATATTGAAGTAGTAAAGGTGACTTCAACGAGATTATCACGGGATCTCTTTGCTACCCCGGCGGCAGTTTCGCTACTCGATGCCCGGCAGGAACTGCAACTGCAGGAAGCACTGCAATTAAACGAAGCGCTTAAGTTTGTGCCTGGCGTATATTTTCAGAATCGCTACAACTTTGCTCAGAACCTGCGGATATCCATCCGCGGTTTCGGTTCGCGCGCTCCGTTTGGTGTGCGCGGCCTGCAATTGCAGGTTGATGACATCCCTTACACATTGCCTGACGGCCAAACCCAGGTGGATGATATTGATTTAAACAGCGTTGAACAATTACAGGTTATCCGGGGCGCAGCAGCAGTGCAGTACGGTAATGGTGCTGGCGGCGCAATTGATATCACCACTGTGACCGGCGATAGCCTGCAAGGAGTTAATGCCAGTCTGAATGTCGGCAGCCATGATTTTTATAAAGTAAACCTGCAGGCTGGTACCCGCGAGAACGACATCGACGCGGTTATCAGCATAAGCCACCTTAACTTTGCCGGCTACCGGGAGCAAAGTCAGGTAAAGAAAAGTACCCTGCGCGGTAAACTGCGCTGGGACCTCAGTGACACTAAAAGCTTTACGATAATCACCTCGCTGATGGATATGCCTGAAGCACAGGATCCGGGAGGCCTTACTGTCGCGCAAGTGGCTTCAGATCGACGCCAGGCTACCTTTATGGCCAGCAGGCTAAACAGCGGGCAGCAAGTGGCACAGCAAACCATCGGACTGGTTTACCACGATGAGGACATCTTATATGGCAGTTGGTCTGCCAATACCTTTGCTACTCACCGCAACTTTACCCAGCAGCTACCCTTTCCTGGCAGCAGTCTGATTAGGTACGACCGTTGGTTTTATGGCGGCAGTATTGAGCTTTCTCAGGACTGGCAGAACGCTGGCTGGCCAGTAAGGTATACCGCAGGCGCAGAAATCCGCCGTCAGGAAGACGACCGCACCCGATTTAGAGTCACTCCGGATAAAGTTGTCACGCAGCAAACCGCAGATGAATTGCAGCAAGCCACTTCAGTTGGCGTATTTGCCATTGTCGACTGGTTGCTCTTTGACACCCTCACCCTGACCACCGGCGTGCGTTATGATGATCTTGCAATGTCGATAAACGACCGGCTCGGCCTTAGTGCGGTAGGCTCAGGCGAGCGCCACTATCACCAATGGAATGGCAACATTGGTATAAGCTATCGGCCAGGCACGCAACACCAATGGTACGCCAATGTCGCTTCAGCCTACGAGTCACCTACCTTTACCGAGTTTGCCAACCCGCAGGGCAGCGGCTTCAATCCCATCTTAAAACCCCAGGATACCGTGAGTCTTGAGCTCGGTTGGCGCGGCCAGTACAACGATTTAAGTTATGATGTAGCGCTGTTTTCAATCCGCGTTACCGACGAACTCATTGCCTACGAGATTGACGGTCGGGCATTTTATGAAAATGCCGGCAAGACCAATCGCCATGGCCTTGAAACGGCCCTTCAGTGGCAACTTAACCAACACTGGCAATGGCGTAGCGCGCTGACACTGGCCCGCTATGAGTTTGGTGACTTTGCCGCACTCAGCGGCGACAACCTGAATGGCAACCGGATGCCGGGCTTACCCCAAATTCAATGGGTTAATCAGCTCAACTGGCAACAAAATGCATGGCGAGTGGAATTGGAAGGTACATTCAGCGGTAACTACTATGCAGAAAACAGCAATACAACGAAAATAGCACAGTATTGGCTGGTGAACGGCCGGGTTGGCTATGATGTTACTTCTACTTTGCGAATTCAGGCCGGTGTGCGTAATCTGTTCGATAAGATGTATTTTTCGAATGTCAGAGTAAACGCCAATGCCGACCGGGAAGTAAGCAGTCGGGGTTATTTCGAGCCCGCCCCGGGTCGCAGCTTTTACTTCGGCCTGACCGCCCAATTTTAACTGCATAAAACCTGCGCAACGCTATTACACGGTGAGGTAAGCGTGGAGTAAATTGCGCGCAAAACCTGTGGCAGACTTCTTAGAAACGTTAACCATTTCTAAATGCTGCAGAGCTTTGCACATAAGTGACCTCCGACTTATAGAGCTTAACTAGCAATTATACTGTAAACGCGATGAGCGTTGCGAAAAAAATATCATCCCGATCGAGAAACATTGCGGGAATGAATGACCATCTTGATTGTTTTGTAATCTATAGTGTTGTGGCAGCATACACACCTCACGGGAAGAATTTAATAGATTCCCCCGGGCATGCCCGGGGTTCTTACGGTTACAGCTCCATTCGGAGCTGATCTGAATCCTTCCGACCTTGATGCTCAACGTAGTTCCGTATTG
Source organism: Alteromonas sp. CNT1-28 (assembly GCF_022348345.1). Lineage (NCBI taxonomy): Bacteria > Pseudomonadati > Pseudomonadota > Gammaproteobacteria > Alteromonadales > Alteromonadaceae > Alteromonas > Alteromonas sp. CNT1-28. Next base: position 20,905 of record NZ_JAKREZ010000048.1, read on the forward strand.
TGTGCTCGTCTAAGTCTACGCTGCTTACGAAGTAACCCGGCGACCAAACAATATTTTCATTCCAATAGACCTTTCCCAGCCATTTGAATGTCTTTCTCATGTTTGACGCTGACTGGGCTTTGAGTTTGCCCATCACTTCTGCTATCGAGTATTTCGGAGGGATGACCATCAGCATGTGCATATGGTCATTATCAAAGCCCATTCGCTCTATCGTTACGCCGGGCATACCTCGAAGCAGCTTCGGCAACACTTTGCGCAAATACTCCACGACGAAAGGCTTCAGTATCCGACGCCTGTATTTAGTTACCCAGACTACGTGATATTGAAGTCTATATAGACCATGTGCTGAGACTCGAACTTCCATCTTCGTAGCATACAGGCCTCGGACTCATTCATCCTCGGGTAAACCCGTGGTGTTCTGTCGCTTCGCGACCGGTCACATAAAAGCAATGTCTAATACTAAACAGTATTAGACATAGCGATCGTTTTATCTCGTCCGTGTCATTCGCTATTTATTCCATACACTTGGTATCAGTTCTCCTGTTTGGTGATATATACCAACTTGCTTAATATAATTCATGAAATCTGGGTTTTCCTCTACGATACGATTTGCCGATACCCAGTCGATATCAGATTTTTCCTTTGCTGGTATAAGAATTTGGCTGTTATATAAATCTCCAACATCAAGTAACAACACCCCTATTCCGTGCAATGAGCAAAGCATTTGGAGTTCAGGCTCCACACCATCTGAGATACCTGTTGAAACTAAGTATCCGAAGTTAGCCCAACTTGAGTTAGAGACTGCTTGGAAAAAGCACTTCCTCACATTTGCACGGGTAAGTTCTTTTTTTACTTCAAAGGACCAGAGCCTTACTGATTTGTCGTTACCGAATCTCACGCATGTTTTTACAACCTGAGACCAACTTTTATCCAATGGCTCCATGGCTACAATGTCAGGATGTAGCCAATGATTACCGCCTGCGCCTTGGCTATTCTTCGACGTTTTTTCATCAATACGATGACAGTACAGACCCATATCCTTATTTAAAAACTCGATAAGTATGGGATATAGGTCGTGCTCTTTTAATTTAAGATCTTCCGCTTCGTGCAGTTCATCATCCACTGCGCTTAAGTCTTCTTCCTGCGGATTATCTTCCCAGTAATACAAACGTGGCCTTGGTTTTTCGCGAGTTTTAATATTGATGCACTTCACTTTGGCTCGACGTGTTCTCTGACCACCAACTTCTGCCGCCAGTTGTGCGATAAGCTCTTCGTCATTGGCGTAGTTGGGATTCTTCATCTTCTCAGCCATTTCGGCTGGATAGCGTTCGAGAAAAAGCTTGGCAAGCTCACGTGCGGTCAGCTTTTCACCCTTATGATCACGCAAGGTTTCGATGATCATATCTACTCGCGTTTTGTTACTCATTTAAATGATTCCTCTATTCGAACAATCGAGATATCACTAGAATTGTATTTGTATTTTCTAATATCATCGTTTTGCAGAATATTGACTACTTCCTTGATAAAAATCTATGGTTCCTCGTGTGTGCAGAATACCTTCATTTTCATTGATTGAAAGTAAAGTACCTCTTACCGGTGGATAGTTTGAATCGCTGAACAAACGCATGTCAGTGTTTGTTATCGAAACAAAGTCCTTTGCACTGATGCTCTTTTCCTCAAGTACACGATTAAATCCTTTAATCTCAGTATCTCTAAACTTCGAAGTCTTATGGATGACAATCCTTGCAGGGGGTTCTTCTGCATACCCCCTAGATATCGCTTACTCGCAGGTTTCTAAGGATTTAATGTTCATCAGTAAAGAGCTGCTTGGCGGCAAGGGGCTCAGACCATTCACTCCCTCACAAAA
>NZ_JAKREZ010000049.1:0-19274 GCF_022348345.1 Alteromonas sp. CNT1-28
TAAAGACAATTGCACACAGAGCGAGATTTTGGGTGGATGAGGTTACATGCCGCTTAACAGCCAAGTATGTTAGGAAGTCTGTCACTTCCTGCTCACCTAATACTTTGGGGTGACGTTTTTGATTAAAAATAATAAAACGCTTTATCCATAGTAAGTAGGTTTTTTCGGTCTGAATTGAGTAATGCTTAGTTCGCAAAATAGCACGAATATTTTCTATGAAAGGGCTTTGACCCATAACAATCCTCCAGTAAATGATGTTGTGTAATTACTGAGAAGTCTCAGTAACACGCATCATAAAATTGGATGAATGGAGTTGTAGCCCAGTAGATTCATAAGCATTGGTCAGTTTATCTTATGTTATTAATAAGAGTTCTTAGTAACCACACGAGAAATTCCCTCAAAAATACGCTGTAAGCCTCGGCTCTAGTGACAATAGAGCACAGTTTAACTTTGGATTTAATGAGAAGTCTTAGTAACCAGCAAATTTAAGCATATAAAACTGATAACTTATTGATAATGAAATATTAGCTTACAAAATGTGCCCGTTATTAAAGAGAATTCTTAGTAAGATGCACCAAAAGAACTTAATTTAATCGTTATCAGTCTTGTAAGAGGATGATATACAATACATTTGTGGAGTTTTGTTGCGTGAAACCTACTGCGTGTTACAGTGAAGTCTCCATAATAAGATGTTAGGTTTTCATTCATGCCTATTAAAATATCTGATCATTTAAACAAAGATGACAATGGTAAAAGTACAGTTATCGCGTGGCTTTTACCAGACAACTGGCGTCTTCCAGATCAGATGAAAGCGTTTGAGAGTTGGTTGCAAGAAAATAGAAGTTTAGCCCCAAGTGAGTATTCAGCAGATATTGGCTTCTCCCCAAGGGAAGACGCATTGGGTGGTGGAGGTAAAGTGTCTATTGAATCCATGGAAATCATGCTTCGTTTAGGACTGGAGCTCTATTTATCAGAGTATCCAGAGGACTAGGATGTTTAACCACAAACCTAACAACTCAATAAACCCGCTCACTTCGTTCGCTGGGACGCATACACGCAGGGCGGCTTCGCCATTTTGCCCTACGTGCCTGCGCCCGTTATTGAAAAGTTATGTGCCAAGGAGGCAAATTGATTTTCCCAGATGATGTTGATGGTGACGTTTTAAGAAGGCTTGAAGAATCTGGATTCGATTTTCAAAAGCCAACCACGATAGATTTCAACGTCGATTTCGACTCTTGGCCTCCTCACCCTGACGCTGTTTCAAAGTTAAAAGAATTCGCTGGTGCAATTGAAATTTACGAACCGGACGGGGAGTATAGCGGTTATATCCTATTTAACATTCACCAAATTCTCTCTTATAAGTTAGTAATAGATACGCAGGACAATGTTACCTCTCTAGTGGCCGAATATGGTGGGATTTGCGAATCTTGGGGTGTTTTGAGCTAATGGCACATAATCGGGTAGCCGGAGGTATCTAGCCTCCAGCCCCCACAACACCCTGCATGCGGCTCCGCACAGGGCGTTTCATTTAGGGTAGTGAAGCGCAACCCATCCATCACGTAGTGAATAAAGCCCTTCGGATTTTAGGTAATCAAGTGATAATGCTTGATTGATCCCCGGAGATTTTGCACTACGCCATGGCCCTTTGCTGGTGATACCACACGCTACCGCAGCTTGAACATGCACGCCCAGTCTCATTAAGTTTCGTACCTTAGTGCGTGGTTTTCGCCACTGACGCCAGTAAGCCATTCTCACTCTGCGCCGGATCCAGTGATCCAGTTCTACACAGCGCTGATATCCACTGGCGATACCAAAGTAATTTATCCAGCCTCGTAAATACTGACTGAGTTTAAAGAGTTGGTATTGCATCGATACGCCCCAGTTGCGGTTCGTTAATCGTCGAACCTGTTGCTTAAACTTCATCAGGGTCTTCGGATGCCATTGAATGCGGCCTGCCTTGAAGGTAAATCCAAGGAATTTGCTTTCACTGGTTTTAACGACGTGGCTTTTGGTTGTATTAACAACTAACTTCAAGCGGTGGCGCAGGAATCTGCTGATACTGTTGAGCACGCGTTCACCCGAACGGGGCGTCTTTACCAGTATGGTAAAATCGTCCGCATATCGTGCAAATTCGTGACCCCGTTTCTCAAGCTCTTTGTCCAATGGGTCTAGCATGATGTTTGCCAATAGCGGCGATAATGGCCCGCCCTGAGGAACACCTTCTCGACTCTCACTATAAAACTGGTTATCGATAACCCCAGCTCGTAAGTATCGTTTAATCAGTTTAAGCAGTCGCTTATCCTTCACTTTGTAGCCAAGGTAGGTCATGAGTAAATCGTGATTAACGCGGTCAAAGAACTTAGACAGATCAACATCTACGGCAAAACGGCGTCCCGTTTTGATAATGCTGTTTACCTGCTTCACTGCTTGTTGCCCATTTCGATGTGGCCTGAACCCAAAACTATTATCTGAGAAGGTTGGGTCGAAAATAGGCGTAAGGACTTGGGCAATCGCTTGTTGGATAACACGGTCAACGATAGTTGGGATCCCTAATTGACGTTTTCCGCCATCAGGTTTGTCAATCTCAACGCGTTTCACCGGTGAAGGTTGGTATTGGCCTGAGCGAAGCGCAGTCATAACACGTTTCCAGTTTCCGGCGTTTGCCCAAGCGGGGAAGTCATCAATGGTCATGCCATCAATGCCAGCGGCCCCTTTGTTGGCTCGAACCTGCTTCCATGCCGACACAAGATTGGAAGGCTGGAGAAAAAGTTCGAGTAGATCTGCGCTAAAGGATGGCTGCTCATCAGTACGCTGAGGCACGTCACTACCGGACGGCATTCGTGTGTTCAAGTCTGACAAGGCTCCTCCTTTATTCTAAATGTTTCTTGGCGCGTTGTGCAGCAACTTGGCCGTGTCCCAGCCATTACGCTGGGCATTTGGCTACTATGCCGTCTGCTGACTTCTGCTCTATCACCGCCACAGTTACCTGTAACAGCGCTATCGGTTTGCATCGAATTCGCTCGCAGTGGATGATGCGTTTCCTCTGCGCCAAGGCACTTGTATACCAGAGCCTTACTGGTATTCACCGATCGCTCTTAGAGCAGATCTCCCCAGATAAGAGCATGGACTGTCTCTGCACTGCTGCATCATTTACGGTGGCCGTTAGATCACATGGTTTCGTTGTCTTGTGCCAACTCACCTTCAGCCTACGCCTCATATGATGTTCTTGTCCATCAGCTCGCAGATTTGCTAGCGGCTTCCTCCAGACTATCTCTCACGATTTAGCCCTTGCCATTCGCTAGTAGTTCGCGTTGAATAACAGTGTGTTAAACAACGGTGATCTTCCTACAGAGGACTTTCACCTCATTAGTTCATGCCCATGCTGGGCGTACACAAACCGCTGTAGTCGGTCGCAAGCTCCCTGGGACAATAACACAGGTGTAAAATGTCAGAGCGTTCAGTTGAATTAGCAAAACAACATATTGCTGAGTCATATAAATATGACTATTTCGTAGTTGGCATTAGCGCTGCTACATTCGCATATTTCGCAAAAGACTTTAAAGCTCTCAGCAGCTTCGCTTTAAACTCAAATACATTAATTGCTTTAAGCCTTATATTACTCGCTATATCTGTATTAAGTGGTCTTCGTAAGATCAAACTTCATACGCATCATCTCGCCGTTAACTCTCAGTATCTAGATGCATCGTCACATCTCGCAGCCTATAAGAAAAATTACATAGAAGGTGGTACTGGAATTAATTTAAATACAGGCGAATTATTAACACCAGTCGATTCATCAATTAAAGCCCAAGAACTTGAATCGCTAATTCCTAAGATTAAAGAAAATTTGAATAATCAGGGGGATAAGGTCTTTATGAGTAGTAAGGTTAGAGATTTATCTTTGTATTTGGCTTACGCAGCATTATCAGTGAGTAAAATCCTTCCTATTTTTGAAATGTGATATAACAAACAAATTAAGTCACTCGCTCCGCTCGCTGGGACACAAACATGGCGGCAGTGTCACTTCGTTCCGATTATAGCCGCCATGTTTGTGCCCCTTATTTGGGTGTTGTTATGTGCCACTTAAAACTAGAAACCTATGACTAGAATTTTTCATACTCAACTCAGCTTAAAGTCACTTATCAAAATATCTGCAACCATCAATTTTATAGGTGGATTAGTATTTGGAGTTCTCATTTTTATTATTGCGCTTTTCGGAGAACCGACCATAGTCGATTTAATTTCAGTAGTAGCAACACCAGCAGTTTCGGTTGTAAATGGCGTTATGATGGCCTTAGTAGCGTATCCATTTTATAAACGGTGGTGCGCAAAAATTAAAGGTCAGAAAGTTAGTGGTTTTTTCGTGGAGGTATCAAGCGATGGCACATAACAAAAAAATTAAGTCACTCACTTCGTTCGTTGGGACGCATACATGCGGGGCGGCTTCGCCATTATGCCCCACATGTCTGCGCCGGTTATTGAAAAGTTACCACCGTCCGCTTCTGGCACATATGCGCCTGTCAAATTTCATTGAGTCCAATTATTAGAATCTGACAGAACACTGGTTTTTAAAAAAAAACATTAAACCTACGCTAACCACTGCTCGAGTGACTTATCTTAAGATGGAGTGCATTTTATTAGGTCAAGCAATGCAATAGCTTCTTATACCAAATCAGCAGTAATATTTAATCGGCATTACGAAGAGTCAGTTTGACTTCAAGCCATTGGGGTTAGCGTTTTATACTAGTTTTGGGTAGGTTGAAAGTTCTTATTAACTTTTTTATCAAACAGAAGCTTAACCTTACCTACATCAATCGTGTTTGCTTTAACAAGGCCAGCATCCCCTCTTCCAAATCTGCCTTTTCCATAGTGTTCACTTGCGGTCAAATCGTTGCCATGACCTACAATTGCTGCAATGTGAGACAGTGGGGTTTTGGCGGATTTGAGATTTGCAATGCATTGATGTCGATAAGTATAGAGGGAGATCTTTTTGCGTTTATCTGAAAATAAACGATTCACGAGCCTAGAAAAAGCCTTTCTGAGTACTTCATAGTAATCTTCAAAGCTAACCGAATCATTCTCTGTTGTCCTGGCCTTATTAACATGAAGTAAAGCTAATCGAATAGCGAGAATACTTCTCTGGCTTACTTCACTGAGGTCTACAAACCTAAATTCACCAAATGAACGTCCATTAGTGTTTTTTGCATTTCGGATTTTGAGGACGGGGTAACTTCCAGAGTAGTGCCCAAGATGTTCCTGTATCTCAGAATGTAACTCCTGCTGGTTTATGTAAAGCTTGGCTGCTTTCATCTCTATAGGTCGTAAACCTGTAGTTAGTATCAGCTCGGTTATAGGCAATAGCTGTAACCCCCAAAAATCCCCAACATCATGTAGAGTCTCAAGTTCTTGTCTAATTGTATCTTCCTCTTTTTTAGTGAGGTGTTTCTTTTTGCATGCACTTGTTTTATTTGGCTTTTTAATTGCTCCCTCACTTGAGATTGCTAATAATGAATCTGCTAGATGTTGGATGTTGTTTTTTTCTAAATACCAGACTAGAGCTGCTTTTTTCTTACGCCATGTTGAGGTTGATATTTGGCTCTTTTCTGACAAGAGTTGTTCAACGAGTTTTTTATAGTAATTTTCATCATTTATCTCTAGACCACATCTTTTAGTAAGTGTTGCCACTCTCGACTGGTAATCCTGGATTGTTGAATCCGCCTTAGTTCTATTTATGTTCATGCTTAACCTCAATTTGAAGCACTCACTCTACTTTTTATTAATCTTGTATAAATCAGAAATGTTAAATAAGTCGGATAATTGGTTTCTACTCAATGAAACACTTTGTATCGTTTTACGAAAATCGGTTTTCACGGTCCCCATTTGACATTTTTTTTGCTCTTTGAAGACGATGAAATAAGTCTTAAATGGGAAGCAGCAGTTTCTCATCCCCGATACGCCTTTTTTTTTGTCGTTTGGGGGATTTGAGGAAGTTGTTGTGAGAGGTGGCTTTCGCTCGAGTCCCCCATATCACCGCATTTTTGCCATTTGGGGTATTTGTCTTGTTTTATCAAAGTGAACAGTTTGAGGTATCAATGAAAAGAGGTTTTTGTATTTTAGCCTGTCTTTCAGCTATAAGCGGGTGTAGCTCCACCAGCGAACAGTATTTATCAGTAGAAAGAGTGAGCCCAGTAGAGGAGCGTATTTCTGCATTAGCAGAAGTGATGGTTGAAAGGGCCAATAGAGTAGAGCAGCTGAAAAAAGCCCAGTACTTAAACTTAACCGGCAATAGTTTTCAGACTTCTGAAATTGGTTACCTACCAATTCTTAATCAGCATAAAAACTTGGGAAAAAATTATATTGGAAACTTGGAGCCTTTCGTAAAAAGACTATCAGTGGTAGCTGGTATGGAGGCCCCAAGGTTTATCGGACCAAAACCCTCAATAGATATAACACTCAATATAGATACAGACTATAAAACAGTTTATTCGATGTTAGAACAGGCTGGAACATTGGCAGGCTCTAGGGCAGATGTTGTATACAAAGCAGCCGAGAACTTAATAGAAGTGAAGTACCCAACTAGATGAAAGCTAAAATATTAACCCTGCTTTCACTTGTTATTGTTGCACACTTTTCGGTAGGTGCTGAAGAGCTAAAATACCCTTTAGAGTTCAATGAAATCAGTGATTCTGAAGACAATAAAGCTATGTTGAATGTCCTCAGGGAGTCAGGCATTAACAATCCTAAAAGGGACGACTCTAAAGTTGGTGAAGATGCCCGAATTAAAAAGGTAGGAGAGGCTGCTTTCAAATGGGGAATCAAAGAAGGCCAATACCATTACCAAATACAGTACAGCAAGGAACTCGAAAAATACGATTCAAAACTAAGTCAATTTGCTAATTTCAGCCAATTCATTGTCGATGGAAGGCTTTTATTACCTAAAGTTTCTCTTGCAGAAAGACTTTTCGAAAAAGTAGCAAATACTAAAGTTCGAGAAGTCGGGTTTTCTATAACCATAGAACAACCAGCCAAGTTGGTAAGTGCTCCACCTACTTGGCGGGACTATCTCAACTTTCATATAGATAAACCTCTTAAACCCTCCGCAGTTTTTCTACCACGGTCTTCACAAGAAGACCTTGTTTTCAATTATGAATTTAAACGTGGATGGGAGTTAGGCCGTTCGCAAGCAGAAGTGATTTTAGAGGAAGGCTTTAACCGCCTAATAGTAGATTTAGAAAATCACTACAATTTCATTGAGTCTGAAATTTCAAATGTACTGAGAATGCCGACAATAAAAACCACTGAAATGGGTGTTGTAGTTAGCGCAGATGGAAGAACTTTATACGGTGATGATGTCATTTTCACGATTGATCAAAAGACTACTTTTAAATCTCTGGAAAATTGGACGCCTATCTTTGTGTCGGAGGAAGAGTGATTCAGGTTCCAAAAAGAATCGACGGCGAATTCGTTGAGAAACTGCTTGAGTGGGCAAGCAATAATAAAGTTAATGATGTTGTTATTGAATCAGATAGTCCCCTCTGGGTTAAACGGCTTGGTGTAATGGAGCAACTATCAGAGAGAAATATATCACAAGCTGAGGTGAGGGAGGTTCTACAGAGCTTTTACCAGCAAAGTGGACCGGACACATTGGTTACCGGTGAGTATATTAAGTTTCCATTCGAAGTACTTGCTAAAGACGAGACTTCTTATAGGTACCGAGTTACAGCAACCGGTGTTCAAGGAGAACGTAATGATCGGGGGATTGAGATAATATTTAGGCCATTTCCCGATGAAGCACCCCCTCCAGCACAGCTATCTTTACCTGCGGATTTCGTACAGGCATTCAATTCTAGCTACGGGGTGATTTATGTTACCGGGCCTACGGGATCAGGAAAGTCTACAAGCTTTGCTTCAGTACTTACAGAGCGTATTAAGAACAAGTCAGAGCGTATAGTCACTTTTGAAGATCCTATCGAGTTTGATTTAAAGAAAATTAAAGATAGAAAAGCCAATGTAGTGCAGTCCGAAGTGCCATTCCATCTCTCAACGTACGAAAAAGCAACCCATAACTTATTAAGAAGATCGCCTGACATAGTCTTTTTCTCGGAAGTAAGAGGTACTGAAGTTGGACGGGAATTATTACGCATAGCTAACTCCGGACACCTTGTTGGTACAACGTTACATGCAAATAGTTGTGAGATGACCCTCCCAAGATTCGTCGATATGTTCAAGCATGACGAAAAAGCGAAAGTTACTGCTGATATTGTTGAGACAACTGTGGGGATTTTGAATCAAAGGCTAGTTAAGACGTCAGATGGAAAAAACAGAGTTGGGGTTTTTTCCTCCCTCATTTTCGATGAATCAATCCGAGATAAAATTTATTCAGAAGTTAGTTCTGACTACTCAAAGCTTAAGAGTGTAATGTCAAAGATGATATCAAAAAAGGGATTACCTTTTATTGAAGATTTGAGAGATAAGTTTAGGACAGGTCTCATCGAGATTAATTCATTTGAAAAGCTGACAAGACAGTTTGGAGATGAAAGAGATATTCAAGAAATAAGGAATCAGGCCAAGTCTCATTTTGAAAGAGGCTTCATTTCAGAGGATGAAATGAAAATGTATAGGAATAAATAATGTCTGAGAAAGTGCAAAACACTACAAATGTGGCGAGAGAAAATAGGTTATGGCGAGCAGGGAAACGAGCGAAACTAAATTTAGTAGCTATCCAAGTGGACGCCTTGTCTGTTGTGCCTTTCCCACTTTTATATTTTATCAAGTCCAAATGGTATCTACTGGCCTGTTTAATGTGGGTATTAGTGATCGGGACAATCGATAAATTCAAAATGACTCCTATACAAGGACTAAAAAGAGTCAGAGCTATTATTGCTGGAAAACAAAGATTTATAACCAGGTATTCAAATCGTCAAAGGAGATTTACAAATGGTAATTAAAGAACTTAAAAATGCACCAACACCTTTACCAGAAGAGGATGGCACCTATAAAGTCTTCGTCGATAATGGGTACGCTCAAAACAAAATTGCCTATTGGGCTGAAGTAGATGGTACAAAGCAACTTGTTAATTTTTTACTTCCAAGTAGAGCCCAAATGGGACGAGTAAATGTTGATGTTCACGGAAGAGCATCTGGAGTTTACACGGTAAATGGATCTGACTACACCGTTGGTGAGGATGTTAGAGACCCAGAAACGATACGCAGTAAACAATATGCACATAGCGAAATTAACTGTGCATTGGTTATGCACACCTTGATAGCTGCTGGTTTTTCTGGCCTCAAAATTCGTTTGGGTACAGGTTTGCCTTTTGATCATTACTTCAGAAACCGAGAGGTAGACAAAGCATTTATTAAAAAAATAACGGAAAGCCTTAGTAGTGAGTGTATCTCTGCATCAGGGTCAGAAATGCCGATTATTGTGTCACACAGGGTTTATCCTGAATCAACTGCCGCGGCCGTTGCTTTCTCACTTGATATTGATTCTGGAGACTTTAAAACCTTTGAGAATGGCCTTGTCGTTATTGACATGGGCGGGGGCACAACTGATATAACGGTGATTAATCGTGACTTCACAATTAATATTGACGAAAGTGGCTCTAGACAACTGGGTGTTATCGATATAAGAACCAAATTATCGTCGTTGATAACGGACAAATTTGAAGTTTCAGGTATCACTGATAGTCAATTAGACAGGGCGCTACGAACGGGTTCTATAAAAATTTATGGTCAAGATGAAGGTATTTCTGATCTTCGTGAGCAAGCCAAGGCTATGACAGTTAAAAAGTTGGGAACCTTCATAAATGAAACCGTCGGTGAAGCAGCATTCATTGATACTATTCTTTTTGTCGGTGGTGGCGCATCTATCTTAGAAGACTCATTTAAAAGTACTTTTAAGCAAGCACAGGTTCCTGAAAATCCCGAGTTTCAAAATGCAAATGGCGCTCTTTACTACATGACCCATATTGAGGAATAGGGGGGCGATAGCATTTTGTCTAAATTGAAAACCAGATTTACATTCAAACTTTACTCTTCGGACTTTGAAAACATTAATCTCTTAAATGTCTTAGAGAATTCGAACGCTGAAGAGTTGAGATGTCTTGTATCGAAAGGACATTGGCTTAACGAGTTTATTTCAATTTCGCAACCAAATGTAGACCGTTTAGGGTTGGTACCGGAAATTAAAGGTGGTGAAGATGTTGAAACTAAGAGCTTTTTATTAAGGTTCTCAAAAAGTACAAACTCAAACGAAAATTCTCGAGTGAATCAAATATGGGAACAACTTAACGAATTGAGCACGCCTTTTGCGAGGCAATCTTACATTAGGAAGCTTGTTTTTTACGGTTATGCGATGGATACAATCTTTTCTGACGATAAGAAGCGACAATTCAATCAACTGTTTACCATAAACCCAGCTGATGAGGCTAGTATACCTCCAGCAGATGTTCAACCACCAGCAGAAGTTCAACCACCGAAAGCAGAGCCTAAAATATTCGAAGGCGCTAAGGATATGATGAGGAGTTTAATGTGAAAAAGGTTCTGGGTATGGCAAGCATAATCGCCATTGGTTTATTTCATTTTGAAGCTGATGCAGGTTTTTATATAGATATGCAAGGAATTAAACCAAAGGAGCAAGCTCAATCATTAGGTATAGAAGGTTACAACCTACTGACTGGAAAATATTATGGTCTAGTACATGAGATTGGAACAGGTGTACCGATGACAATTAAGAGTTTTGGCGAAGACTCGACTTTGGCTGATGCACTTTTTTTTATTTTACCGACTGAGTGGTTTGCATATGTCGATGAACGTGTCGAAGAGCTGCCAAGAGTAACTTGGGACGCAAGTGTCGGCGAAGGGCAGCCTTGGGTGGAAGTTCTTGCTCAAATGGGGAAGGAATTCGGGCTTAGGTTTACACTTGATTGGGATCAAAAGTTGTTACAAGTCCATACAATTCCCAATTTTACTAAGCCCGACTTTAATGACCCTGTGGTAATAAGTGACTCAAATAATGAGCGTCAATTATTTATATATAAAAAAGAGCCAACATTATCGGGGTATTTGGTTAAAGATGGAGAATACATCCCTGTAAAAGTAACAAAGTGAATAAAGCGCCTTAAGTTAAGGCGCTAAGTTATTTTCATTACTTTTGGTTGGGGTTGCCATTCCTTTGCCAGACTCGCTTACTGTCTGTTGTAACGATGAGAATTGAGTTTGACCACTATGAATAAATGACTGAGCCCCCATACTGTCAGCTGGTGAACCTAATAGCCTAATTGCTCGGTCATTGATTTCATTCATTATTGAAAATACCCTTTCTATTACACTTACAGACAAAGAAACAAGCGCACCAACTAATCCAAAAAATGATACTAATCCTACAACGGTATTTCTCGTCATTCCCTCTGCAAAAGGTAACCAGAGTGTCAAAGTTAGCTTGCCCATCATTAAGAGAAAAGGGTAAACGACAATAAAGCTGATGACTAAAATAGGCATTCTGATGAATGATGCAAATGCTAGTAAATAGCCTTGGGATGCTCTTGAACCAATGAAACCGCGGCCTTCAGTGAACGCATGAGCTAAGCCGTGGATTGGCGCCAGAACAAATTGCTCTACTACCGCGCTAAAAGCGCTGATAACACCCCCAATCCAGTGCATAAGAGGAATTAGCGGCAAGTAAAAAGCAAGGTACAGTCCCATACTAAACAAAAAAGCAATTAGTAAAAGGAGGCCTAGGTATAGGTTCTTTAGAATACCTTCCAACGAACCTGAACCGATGGCTTTGAATGTAGCTAAAACGCCGCTAATTCCAGGTATCCCGCCCGAATCGCTTTTACCTAAATTATCTAATACCTCTATCTTGCTACTTAACGCTGTAGTTGTGAGTAACAAAACTTCACCAGTGACTATCATTTCATGTCCAAGCTCGCTCAACGAATAAAGTAAATCATTACTTTCTCCGACTAAGCGTAGGCTGTTCGATATGAACATATCAACCTGTCTATCCTTTTCATGTATTATCAGTGTTCCATCATTGCTTTCAGAAACGAAAACCCTTCCGCTCTTACCTTCTGTAACTTTTGATGTGGCGTACCAAAGTTCAGCTAAGTCAGCGTGTGTCAAAATTGATTCATCTAGACTTGACGATGATTGTATGCCCATTCCATTGAGCATACTGTTGAATTCTTGTTTTCTTACAGAGTCAATCCACCATGTGGCACCTAATGCAATCCAACCAAGTTCTCTTACACTATAATTGTCCATGAAAGATGGGACAGGTTGGAGATATGGGGGGATGTCTTGGCCTGAATTATTTAATTCATTGTTTTTCATCTCCGAGTATTCATTGCGAATGCTTCTTACCCTATTTTCATATTCATTCGAAATTGAGGCTAGTTGGTCTTGGGTACTTGCTATTAATTGCTCTATAGCGGAATCTTCCAGTTCGTCTACTAAGTAACTGTTGACGAAATTGACAGCTAAAATACCTACTTGCTCCCTTGTTTGAAGAAATGCATTGAATGATGACTCAATAAACCACTCTTCAGGTACACCATCAATAGAGAACTTAAAATTTGGTAAATCAGCATTTATTTCATATTTTCCACAACTATCAATCGAGTAAGTTGTAAAGAATGAATCATTTCCTTGGGATACTGAAACAACGGTTTCACCAGTACGGTCAATATTTTTAGTTAGGTGTGTTTTGATTAGTTCTTCACCTTCAACTGCATTAAGTCCTTCTTGGCAGATAAATGTTTCAAATAATTGGGAAGTGATCTTTGATGATTGGATATTTGTTTGAGAGTTAAATTGACCACCGACGCTCATATTGTCATATGCAATATTAGCTAATTGGTTAGCATTTTGAATGCTGTAGCCGTTAATAAGTATGTGGCCATATTGGAAGAAACAGTAGCCGGCAGATAAAGGAACTGTTGACAGTAGCGCTATTATTAAACGGACGGAAACGCCAGCTTGGTCCAGGTCTGATTTTTTATTTTTTCCACTATGGGTCGCTGAAAAGAACCAAGTAAACAAGTTCCAACCGACTAGGAGCAAAACAATACCAAATAGAGAACCACACCAAACAATCATTACTTTTCCTAAAAGCGCGTCTGGTGAGTCCGGGGCTTCTCCACCTTGGATAATGTTTACAACATCTCCAAACATTCCCCTTAGTATTTGAACCGACAAGTCGGTCCTATTCTCTACAATTGGATCGTCTGCTTGAGCTTCCTGCGCCATCAGCTTTCCTGAATTTATAGTCAGAACGCATATAGACAATAGTAAGGCTCGGGTAAGTTTTCTAATGCTCATAATTTTCCCGACTTATCTGGCTTTTGCGATTGTTAGCACCGCAACACATAAAGATAATTTCATTGTCTATTCAGCGCGGTAGGTTTCAAACCGCTTTTCCCACTTATTGAACATTTAGAGGATGTTATGCCAGCAGCAATAAGATTTGACTCACACTCGATAACTGAGCACTGGAATAACTTTCCAGAAATAAAATATCTTTTTGAAAGAATTTCTGATGTTGAAAAGTGGGTGCTTGATTTCGATGCTGAAACAGCTTTAAAAATCGAAAATTGGGTGGAGGAGATAGATGATAAATTGGATGTAATTAAGAACAATCATCCGGCATTGCTTACTCTGCTTGCATTCATGTCGGTATCATCTTCGATGTACTTGCTTCAAATGCTCGAAGTTAGAATTCCTGGGCTAATAAGCAATCTGTCCCTTTCGGCTTCAAAGCTAGCTGATAATGAAAAGTATGGCAGACAGTCAGTAATTCTCATCGAGCGCTTGGCCGCAGCTCACACTCAGGTATCTCTATCTCAATTACTAAATAATAAACGTCTCGCACTAGTGTACGCGGCCATTGACAAAGTACAGAAGAGAAAAGGAAGTTCACTATGAAATTTTCAATATACGGGAAGTTACTGTTAGCGAGTGTAGCTTTTTCTGAATTAGCAATTGCTCAGGAAGAAGACGCATTCGGTTGTGCAGAGTCAGATACTTCGATTGCTTGCTCACAAAAAAATCAGGTTCAAGAAATTTGGACGGACATGAATAAATCATTTTCATATCTAACAGATGATTTAATACAAAATCCTTCTTCAGCGATCGATGCCGGTTGCTTAAATGACATTAATAAGGTCGATATTAATGCTATAGCAATAGACCCCAAATCGATATTTTCAGGGATATACGCAGCATTGAAAGACCAAATCTTAAACAAAGCTTGTGATGCCATAAATGACAAAGTTAACGAAGCAACATCTTATCTAGATCAAAGGCTTGAAGCTCCGATGGGTATCGGTTCTGTGTCTGTCAGCACACGAGGCTCGTCAGATGTACAAAGTTTTTCTGATATTGCATCGTCACGTTCAAGGCTTACCAACCGAGAGGCAACATCTGAAGCAGTTCAGGAAGTTTTTGGTGAATATCCAAGGATTACCCGTAGAGATTGGACCGACCAATCTGTAGAAGAAATAAAAGTAGAGGCCAGAGGGGTTGATACTAGAAGTCAGCGTACCGAAGACCAAGAAAGGCTTGATTCACTTCTAGATCTAGACCGTTTATTTAAACCGGAGGTTGAAGAAGAGGAGGAATCGAATGAAGAGAATAATTAAAGCTGCACCATTACTCTTAATGTTTGCTGCATCTGAAGCTCGTGCGGGTTGCGATGCTTGTATTCAAGCGTCTGTTGAGAAGGCTTCAGCAAGTATTAGCGCGTCGTTAAACTCTTTAAAAACTACCGTAGACACAAATGTACAAGCGACAAATCAATTAAAAGTGACTGTTGATACATCTAATTCAACGATGGTTGGATTATTGAATGCACAACAACAACAAATGCTGACTGCGCTAGATGGTGTGGCAGCAAAATTAAGCCTTTCACAAGAAAAGCTCGGTGTAACTATACGAAATTTAACAGATTACACTGTAAATGAAATTAACCTAGCGATAAAGAATCAAACTAAGACAGAAGGTTTTATAGACAATTCGAAGGAGTTTGGTCCATTAGCGCATCCCGTATCAAACGATATTACTGTAAATAGAGCTGAGCATTTAAAAGTAGCGTTGGTCGAATTAAACGGGTTATTAGATGACAGTGTAAAAAAGTTTCAGAGTTGGGCGTTGGTTGTTGGCGAATCAGATTCTACGAGCAGCCTAAGAGCCAAAAAGGTCAATGAGAAAATAGAGGAGTTAACACCCCTTCTAGACTTACTTCATTTACCAGTCATATCAATAGAGGATACAAGCTCATTACTCAATTTAATGAAGCTACTTGTTTTACCAAATCCTCAGAAAATTTCAGATTTAAGTGAGGTACAGAAAATTGCATATTTCTCAGAAATAGCAAAAAAGTCTGCAGCCTATAGAGCTCTTGCTTCTGAAGTTATAAATAAAGCAGCACTATTATCTATTGATGGTTGGGATATTGGGTATACACAAGTAACCGCATTAGACGGAAAAACTTCAATTGAAGAGTTTATTGCATCCGAGACTGAGCGAAAGTTGGTTTCAGAAGATTGGCACTTAGATGTTAAAACAAAAAGCGATACAGGTCTTATTCGTGAGCAGATTAACCAAATGAACATTACTAACTTCCTGCTTAATGAAATTATCAAACAGGAGCGTCTTTCATTAGCAATGGAGGCAAATAAGTAACATGGTACGGTTTATCCTATTTTCCATTTTTCTGTTCATTCCTTTTAAAAGTCATGCAAATTTTGGTTTCGGGCCATGCTGCTCTGGTTACACTTGTGGAATTATTCCATGTGATTCCTCTTGTGCTGGTAAGGCTTTTAATAGTTTTGGAACCAAAGCTAGTCAGTTACTAAGTAGCGTTAATACAAGCTCTAAAGATTTGTCGCTCTCTGAGGCTGATGTCTCAGCCTCTGTTGCAGAAATGTACAGCTCCCTTGCAACATCTTACCAATCAAATCATGAAAGCAAGATAACTGCTCTTGATGGTGTAGCACTAAAATTGGAACTTGCCCAGTCCGGTCTTAGTAAGTCGGTGAGTACATTTTTTGAGGCTCTTGTATCAGAATTTGTGAATGCACTAAAATCCCAATCGAAGTTAAAAGCAGTCCACCAAAACTCAAATTCATTTAGTGAAATTGGGAACCCAGTGTTTAATGAATTGATAATTGGAACAGCTACCGACTTGAAGGTCGCACTGGTTGATAAGCAGACATTTCAATTCGAAACCAGCAAAAAACTTAATGCATTTAAAAATGTCACCTCCAAGCTGCACAACAGTTCGAAAACAAAAGCATCACTCAGGAAATCAATAGACTCGGTATCGCAAGATTTTGATATTTTGAGCATTATAGATGACGGCCAAAATATTTTTGCCAACTTGCAGATCTTAGAGCAAGCGAAGCCTGATAAGTATTCAGCTCACACAAATTCCTACCTAGTTAGTAACCAAATTAAGAATGAGGCTGAACGGAGCCTTTCTGGCTATTTAAATGCATTATCTACCGCCCCGTTAACAGAACAAGCCTTAATAGGTAACACTTTTAAACTGTCAAAATCAGGCCTTGAAAGGCAGCTAATAGCTACCAATCAACTTAGCAATACTTTGTTCAAAAGTTATTTGGAAACATTAAAAATCCGGAAAAATGAACAGGTGGAAGAAATAAAGTGAAATTAGTCTTATTTATCTGTTTTTTCTTACTTTCCGGGTTTATCTCTAAAGACGTAAAAGCATGGGAGCCTTGTAAACCATTCTGTGACTCTCAATGTAGCGCAAAAGCTATTTCAAATATGGGGAGGCAAATAACTAATGACGTTTCCGAACTCACTAGTTCTTGTAGCGAATTTAGCAGAGTAATGTTTGATGTTAATACTAGTTTTCAAAACCTAGCAATTGAATGGAATACCACTCAAATTGAAAAGGTGGAAGCAGAAATAACGGCGTGGGATGGTCTAGCTAATAAAGTCCTACTTAATGATTTGGTTACCGTTAAATACTTTACAACATTATCTGAGCAATTGGTTTACTCGATTCAAGGAGCTCTTAAAGCATCGACTAAAATACGTTCATTTCAATACACATCATCTCTGTTCAGTGAACAGTCTCTCTATAACCATCCGCTGGCTGGAAACTCAAAAGCAATAGGAGTTTTGTCAAATGCTTTTACGAATGAAAGTGAGTCTGAAGGGCATTTCTCTCAACTCATATTTGAAAGCTCTAAGCTAAGCGCGTCATCTTCATCATGGAGGCGCAAAACTACAAAATGGCTAGAGGAAGGGAATTACAGAAATACGGATGAAAACTTTGCTCGATTTATTGGAGTTCAGAGCAAAGATAGTCTTGAAAGTGGACAGCGGTCTCCATCGAAAATAGCTCTCTTAAAGCTTATTTCAATCATTAAATCACGACAAATTGAACGACATAAAAAAGTTAATGAGAGCTTAGATGGCGCGAATATTTTAACGGTCATAAATGGAGAAACCGTTGATTCTATTCTTCGGGGTTCATCATTGAATGACCTAGTTACCCAATCTAATACGGCATTAGTCAATGAGCATTACCTACGAACAAAAAGTATTCATAAGAGAAATGAGATCAATATTAATCTGAAAGTAATTCTAGAAATAGCTCAAGAAAAAGCGCTCCTGAAATCAACTAGAAGTCTTCTTTGAGCATTGCAGTCTATATGCTGCAAATATCGCAAGATATAAGCCCCTAACTTAGAAATTTAATAAATAATAAAGCTGAACAAATTTGGAGGTGTACTGATGGACCATAGTTTGAATGGCGAAGGTGAGAATATACATGATGTTGACTCATTCAATGATGCGATAAACGAGTTGAATCAAGAAGAACTTGCGGCAACAAATGCTAGTGACTTCGAGATGGAGCAGGGGAATTCATTAACTTTTGAAGAATATCAGGATCTTGTAGACCAATTAAATGTTGCAGAGAAAGAGCTTAGGGACGCTTCAAGTGAGCAACCTAAACTAGAAGACGAAAAGGAAATTTCGAATATCGTTGACGAAGAAGAGGAGGCCGAAGAAGAGGACGAAGAAGAGGAGGCCGAGGAAGCTTTTGAAAGCTCAAATTACAAAGAAATATTAGATGGTTCTAGTCAAGACGTAGATAGTTCAGTCAAAAGCGAGTCCACTCTTGGGGCGAATTCCCAGGAAAATGCTCCAAATCAACCTTATCAAGAAGAGGAATCATTACAGGCTGACTTCGAGGAATTCTTTAAAGAAATCAAAGATGAATCGAAAAAAAATGATGAAATTGAGATTGAATTAGAAGATTCAGATAGTCAAAGGGAATATCCACCGGGATATAACTACAGCCAAGTCCAAGCGCCTCATTTTCAAAATACCCATCATATGCCACAAAGTGGGGGAGTAAAGCCAGGGACTCCTATTGATATTCGCGGTACTGCGAACTCTAGCTTACATGCTGGTCAGAAGGCCGGGAATGGTCTTTTCGAAGGTCTTTCGTTTGTTGCAAAAGGTGCTACCGCATTAGCTGTTGCGTCTGGAGCAGCGGTATATGGAGCAATGGAAAGTGTGGGTAAAAAAGCTGCTGAAAAAAGTGGCTCCGCTATTTCAGGTGCCTCAGAATGGATGACAGAGTGGTCTAAGACTAAAGGCGAGTCTAACGAAGCCGGCTCTGCTGAAAGTTCTGTTGTTGAGTTAGATGGAGATGCCAACTTAGTAAAAGGTGTTTTTGAAGACTTAGCCAAAGAAGTTAAGTATGCGGTAGAAATCGGTAATTTTGAACAAGCTTCGGAAATGATATCTGAAATAAGCTCCTATCTGAAAGAGACTGGCTCTGTCGTGGGTGATGGAGAATTTCTTGAACCATTGATTTCAGATTTGAATGAAACTGTTGGCGGAGCTAAAGAGCTCGATGAGGAAGAGAAAGAAAATCTTTTGCAAGCTATTAAAGAAGTGTTAGAGGCTATAAAAAGCCTGTTCTCCAAAGCTGCTGAAACACCATCAATGTCATGATAAAAGTACAAAAAAAGCGGTCATCATGCCGCTTTTTTCTGTTCTAGGCTACTTTGCGCCATAGTAAATTGTTGCGAGAAGAGTAACTAATGCAATTCCTATAGATATCAAATATCTAAAGCTCTTCTTCTTAAATATTGGGGTAGACACATCGATGTGAATGCTTGGCCCCTGCATGTTCCGGCCCATTCCGATCACCCATTTCGGTTCAATCCGATCACTGATTTCGGTCTAATCCGATCGCCTATTTCGGTTTTATCCGATCAAAAA
>NZ_JAKREZ010000050.1:0-18523 GCF_022348345.1 Alteromonas sp. CNT1-28
ACAACGACACATAAAAATCATTTAAACGCTTATCAACATGGGGTGCCAATACCGCAAAGCGCTCACACGAACGCGCTTCTATATAAGCCCCACATATCAATTTATCAATTAAAGCAGCTGGCTCATACGTTCTTACATGACGGAGCATACCACGGGCATAGCGACTCGAACCAACGGATTCATAGGCAATACCATACTCTTCCATGATTTCCAGAACCTGATAAAAATGGTGCAGTTCTTCCTTTATCAACAACACCATTTTATCAATTAAGTCTTGGCTGTAAGGCGCACCAGATTTGGGGATCATAGATTTGGTCAGCTTTTCGTGGTCAGCTAACGCTTTCCAGTCACCTTGTTTGCGGTAAGTGAAATCTTCGAATGGCTTCAACCACGCTAACAACGCATCACCACTGTCCTTATCCACGGCATACTTGCGAATAAGGTACATAGCTGATTGAGCGGCCTTTAATTCACAAACCAAATGGTCAAGCAATACTACGGGAAGGTTTTCTGATTTCTTAGCCTCGTCTACCCAAGCTACTGGTGTTTGGCATAATAAAAACTGATTGATTGGCTGTAGTAGTTGTTCTATCACGTTCGAATCTTTCACTTATTTTGATTGACCAATATTTTTTGCCACCCTTTGCATCGCGAGACTGATTCTTATCTTTCCGGCTTTGGGTTGGCTACGTCGAAATGGAATGATTAGAGTACAGGGCAAGATCATGAACATAAATCGTTCAATTGACGTTTGAATCGCCAACAACTCTGGACGATAGTAAGCGTCTGTGATCTTATACTCTCTTTTGCGGAGAGAGTCATGGAAACAGGCGCATTTGAACAGTTTTTTGGTGAGTTAGAAGATCCCAGACAGTCAGCCAAGGTAGCCCATCTATTTACTGATATTTTATTTTTGGTGGTATGTGCGTCCATCGCTGGAGCCAAAGGATGGGAAGATATCGAAGATTTTGGCGATCTGCATTTTGACTGGTTTGCCGCTAAGGGATTATTCAAGAACGGCTTACCGGTTCATGACACCATAGCGCGTGTGATATCGCGGATAGACAGTGGGCAGTTTCAGCGTTGTTTTATCGGCTGGATGCAATCGGTGGTGGAGTTATCCGAGGGGAAACTCATTGCTATTGATGGCAAGCGGCTTTGTGGCTCTTATAACCGGGAAAACAGGCAGTCGGCTATCCACATGGTTAACGCCTTTGCCTCAGAGAATAACGTCGTATTAGGACAGATTAAAACTCAGAGCAAATCGAATGAAATCACCGCCATTCCAGCTTTGCTGACTATGCTGGACATAAAAGGCTGTCTGATATCCATTGATGCAATGGGCTGCCAGAAAGAAATCGCTGAGCAAATTATTGATGGTGGTGGTGACTACCTTCTGGCCCTGAAAGGAAATCAAAAAGAGCTGCATGATGCCGTCCGTAAGGCGCTTTCTGGTGCGATAAATCAGGAAGTAATTTGTCTGGAAAAAGCTCACGGAAGAAGTGAAGCCAGAGCGTATCATGTAATGGAAGCGGGTTCGTTAACGGATAACTTCTGTGAATGGAAAGAACTGAAAACTATTGGTGTAGCACTGAGCTATCGGCAGACGAAACAGGGTAAAGAATCCCTTGAGTATCGTTACTACATTAGTTCTGCCAAGTTATCAAAAGCCCGATTTGCAAATGCAGTACGGAGTCATTGGGTACAGGTGGCGTTACCTTCATGTTTAAGCTTTAAAGTATGCGGATCATGGCAATTAGTACAAGTAACACCATTTTGATACATTTTACTTTGCTTGAACGAACCATATACATATACTTCATCAAAAATTTGCCCGTCAGGGTAATATAAAGGCGTATTTACTAATGACGATTGATATTGCTGATGATATGGCACTGATTCAGTGTGATCTGACAGTTGTGATCTTCGGCTATGACACTGAGCACATACTTCCACTTGCTGTGTTTTTTTCACTCGCGTTGTTGGAAATAGCTTACCTAAGTCATTAGTAGCAAATGCGGGTACTTTTGTTGAAATATCTTGGCTAAAGCCAAATTTATTTTTATTACTGTCAGGATTTTTTATTTTACTATCAGGATTTTTTACCCACGTTAAATGTTGCTCACTTCCCTGATGACAAGCGGAACAACTAACATTAATGATGTCATAACTCGACTGATATGAAAGTGTTTCTAAATCAAAGCCTTTCTTAAAGTTTGTACTGTGGCAATCGGCGCAGTTTTGATTCCAGTTTTGCCCCATTTGCGTCCAATGAAATTCATCTTCAGCATTAAGTTCAGGATAAAGGTTAAACCACCTTTGTCCACCTTCAGCTTTTGAGCGACTGTCCCAAGCGTAAGGAATAAATTGATACTTTCCTGCTCCATCACTAAACATATATTGTTGTAGCGGGTAATAACCAAAAGTATAAAGTAACTCTTTAGTTACTGGGCTTCCATCTACTCCAGGCATAGTTATTAAATACTTGTCGTCTTGAATCAGTAGCTTTATTTCTTCATCGTTTAGCTTAACCTTGCCTAAAGTAAAATCTCCCAAATTAGAGTCCGATGATACTTCAGCCATAGAGTGAAAATGGTGTGAGCTTTTCCAAGCTAGTGTTTGAGTTTGATGACAAGAAGCACAGCTTAAGTCTTTGTTAGCTTCACTTTTAAAACTAACAAATAATGAAAAGACAAAGAAACACCAAATTAAAACCATTGATGTTTTAAACCGAATTAGCAAAGTTATCCCTTAAAATTAATAAATTAAAACAAAACTTAAAGAAGCTTTTTAGCTATTACGCAAGATAAAATAAATTTATTGCCCAGTGCTCTTAAACACCCGATACACAAATAATGTGATTAACTACATGGTTGTAATGCTAACCATTTACAAAGCAAAGCTTATCAATCTATAAATTACTAATTCTACACAACTTAGCCTAAGCTTGTTGGAATAACTTTACACCTTGCTCATTAAGAGTCACTTTTAAGCGACCCGCTTTAACCAATATTTGCAAACTAGCTAA
Source organism: Alteromonas sp. CNT1-28 (assembly GCF_022348345.1). NCBI lineage: Bacteria > Pseudomonadati > Pseudomonadota > Gammaproteobacteria > Alteromonadales > Alteromonadaceae > Alteromonas > Alteromonas sp. CNT1-28. Next base: position 3,029 of record NZ_JAKREZ010000050.1, read on the forward strand.
TGCTTCACCAAATGCAAATAAGTCATTACCTGAGTCAACTTCACAGTTAAATAACACTTGATAAGTTTCATTAACTTGTTTGGGTTCTTTACAATGCAGATAAAGCTGTTCAAGCTTTTCTTTATGCCCATTAACTATTTTATTTAATCGGCTAACACCACCATAAAAAGCTAAACCATGTGCTGGCAAAATCAAGGTTTCATCTGTAATCACTGTTGATATGTGCTGTGCTGAATCAAAATATAATTGCATAGGGTTAGCATCAGGCGCGTCAGGCCAAATACTGATATTTGGCGTGATACTCGGTAATATTTGATCACCAGCAATAAGAATATCTAATTCCTGACAATAAAAACATGCATGCTCAGACGCATGGCCATAGCCCATCACTATTCGCCATTGATGATTACCTAAAGTAACTATTTGCTCATCTTGTAATACCTGACAAGGTGAGTCTACAGGGTAAATAATACTGCGAAAGGTATCAATATTCCTAAAATAAGCCTTTACTTGTTTTTGTCCTTCACCGTATCCAGTATAAAACTCATTGAGCTGATCTCTTGGTACACTTGGCTCACAAGAAAATAACATTTGATAATATTTGTAATCAGGCATTGAAATACTAAAACTAGGCTTGTGCTCTAGCTCTTCAAGTAGCCAGCCCACTAAGCCAATATGATCAGGGTGACCATGAGTACAAATAATGCGAGTGATTGGTTTACCTTTTAACTGGTTATTTATTACCGCAAGCCACTGCTCTTTGGCTTTTGATGTATTCGGGCCAGTATCAATAACAACCCAGCCATCAGTTTCTTCAATCAACCAAATATTTATATGATCAAGTGCAAACGGCATGCTAATACGCAGCCAATATAAATCTTCACAAACGTGGTGCAATTGCTGAAACTCTGGTGCTTTGTCTATGTAGTAATTCAACATATTTTGTTTTCCAAGCTAATAAATAGGCTAAAAAAAAGGCGACAGTAAAGTGCTTTAACACTTTACTTCGCCTTAACTTGCGAGCAGTTATTCGAGTTAGAAGTTAAAACCTACTTCAAAGCTTATACGACGTTTGTTTTGGTGAACACCGTTTGAATATGCACCAGCCACTAGTGGGATCTTAGTTAAATAAACTTGATAATCTTCATCAAATAAATTGTTAACCGTAAATGCCGCATGCCAATTGCTATCATCTGGAGTTAATGTCACACGATAGTCAACTAATGCGTAGCCGTCTTGCATCAAGTTTTGTTCATTACTTGAGTCAACCGTATGCTTTGATTTGTAGCTAACACTTAACATGTTAACTAATTCATAGCTGTCAAATACTTCTGTTACATGTTCAGCTGCAACGAAGGCTTTAAACTCAGGCACCCAAGGTAGGTTATCACCTGACCAATCACATTTACCATTAGCGTCAGCTTCACCATTATAAATCTCAGTTAAACTACAAGCTGCACCTTGGAATTCGTCATAGTAAAAGTCTAAGTACTCTGCGTTAGCAGTAATTTTTAAGTCGTCAGTAGCTTGCCAAATAAATTCAACATCAACACCTTTTTGAATTGATTTACCTGCATTACCTACGTTAAATCCAATAGAACCATTAAAAATCGACGTTTGTAGGTTGTCGTAAACACCATAAAAGGCTGCAACATTCAAGCGAACTGTTTCCCAGTCTGACTTAAAGCCCACTTCCCACGCTGATACACTTTCATCTTCAAATTCAGTATCTTCTGGCGTACCCGCTGAAGGTCCAGGTGATGTGCCAAGAGGGCTCGCTGTAACTGGGCCTTCATAAAGCGTATCAAAACCACCCGCTTTAGCACCATCGGCGTAATTTACATAACCCATAAAGTCGTCAGAGAAATGATAACTAGCACTTGCTTGTAACATTAAGTGATCTTCTTCGCGTACCATATCTTGAAATTCATGCGGAGCACCCACAGACTTTAAAACCCCCCAATAACTAAACAATGCAGGCGTTAAACCAGCAAATGGGTGACCTTCAGGGTATGGCGCTTCATCGTACGTAGAACCATCAATATCAAGTAATCTTAAACCTTGTGTTGCAGTTTTAGTAATATCGGTATAACGAACACCAAGCGTTAAACTCAATTTATCTGTTGGATTGTAGTCAAATTGCGTAAATATCGCTTGCTGTTCAGTATTCTGCCTTAAATAGTTTGAACGAGAGAATGAACCAAACTCTAATGGGCTACCAATTAATGTGCTTACATGAGGCATATAAAAGTCAACATCAAAACCTGTATTAAAATCTGCATCTTGATAATAAAGGCCTGCCATAATGTTTAATTGGTCGTTTATTTCAGTATCTAAACGCAATTCTTGAGAAAACTGACTGTAATCTTCAGGTGTATTTGTCGACATAAAGTTTGCCGGTGTCATATCAACATCAAGCGTATGATAATAATCATAATTACTGTCAGCAGTAATTGACGTTAATGTCATGTCGTCGTTAATGTTCCAAACCACTTCCAACATGGTTTCGTCACTGTCGTTATAGTTACCCGACGGACCATTGTTAAAAATGCTTTGATCATTACCTGTGTACATTTCACCAGTACCAATACCAAATGGTGCCAAAGGCGAATCAGCTCTTGGTGTAAAGTCTGGATTAACATGAGCGTAGATAGCTAGGCTTTCACCGTGCTTTTCAAAGGTAGCTTGCTCATGGCGAAGGTAAATATTGAGCTCGTCATTTGGTTCCCATACGGCACTGATACGAAACGCTGAATCTTCATAAGAGTTTTCAACTTTACCCGTATAATGGTTAAATGCCGCACCACCATTTTGATCACGCCACTTACCCGCAACGCGAACAGCAAATTCGTCTGTTACTGGTATATTTACACCGCCTAAAATTTGTGACTCTTCATATTCTGTTTCATATTTAACGGTAAAGTTACCATTTAGTTCATCACCAACTTCAGGACGCTTAGTAGCCATGCTTAACGCACCACCAACTGAGCTGTTACCGTAAAGTGACACTTGTGGGCCCTTTAATACCTCCACACGCTCCATATCGAAGAAACCTGAACGCAGTTGATTCATACGACCACGGTATACACCGTCTACATATGTTCCTACAGACTGTTCAAATGACTGGTTATCACCTGATGAAACACCACGAAGTGATAAACGTGAATGGTTAGCTAGTTGTGGCTGTTCAAGACCTGGAACAAACTTAGTAAGGTCGTTAACACTGTGTACGCCCATGCCTTCCATATGTTCGCCTGTTACCGCGTTAACACTTGAAGGTACTGTTTGAACTGACTCTACTCTTTTACGAGCTGTTACTTGGATGACTTCTAAGCCAGATTTCTCTTTGGCTTTTTCAGCCTGCTCACCAGCAGCTTCTTCTGCGTACAAGCTGCCTGAAAATAAGAATGAAACCCCGATAGCCGCCGCTAAGCGACTTTTTACAAAAACATTGTTGGTTCTCATAACTTTCCCGATTGTTAATTTCACTTAAATTTATTGTTATCTTTTATCAATAGTAGAGTCCTTTATGCGAAATTCAGGTCATATTCTGCTATTTAATTGTCTTAAATATAGCTAACGTTTTAAAATTTGATAGAAAAGTAACTAAGTTTTGTAGGCTCATATCCAAAACGACATTCAAGCTAGACCGTTATACATTTGGGGCTTTGATAAGTTTCTTTAGAATCGTTCAATGCTTTATCAAGTAGGTAAAAAGACGTCAAATTAAGCAAAAATAAATTTATAATAAACCAAGTTCTCGTGCTTTTGAGGTAGCTTGATTTCTTCTTTTAACCCCTAATTTTGAAAATAAATTGCTTAAATGCCACTTAACTGTACTTTCTGACAAGCTTAGTAACGCACTAATTTTGCTATTAGTATGGCCTTTATTAATGAGGTGCAATAACTCTTCTTCTCGCTTGGTAAGTGGTTCAATTAGCCTATTATTTACTTCTTCGTATTGCGCCGCGTTAGCTTCAATACCAAAAGCGGCTAATAAAGATGCTATATAAAGTGCTAGTTTAGAGTTATAGTCATCTAAGGTTTGGTATAACTCTTTTAATAGCTCGCTAATCACTTCGCCTTCATCAACAAACGTCCGAACAAACCCTTCATTTTGGCCTTGAGCTACTAATTTAGTTAGCAGCCTTAATGCTTGTCTATGTTCATTGCTCTGCTTTAACGCAACTACTTTTAAAACTTCTAATTTTAATATGCGATAATGGCGATTAGGTTGCGACTGCTCGATTGCATCAGCTATTTGCTTTAACGCTTTCTTGTATTGCTGGTTTGCTAACAAAAGTCGAATGCTGGTAATAGTATCAGCCTCATTGTCTGCAGCGATTGAGCACTGCGCTTTTTTAACCACTAAATTTTCGCTACTAATACGTTCAGCAATGTCGTTTGCTAATATGACCTCACCATTATTAAGGTGGATCCTCACCAGCTCCCACCGCGCAATAGCCGAAAGTCGAGGTAAATGATCGGAATAACCTATCTGTTCAAGTGTCTCAATTACTTTAATAGCATCATTAGTATTATTTTTTGCCAAATGAATTCGCGCCAAGCATAAATAACTTACTGCTAACCATTCTGGTAACGCAAACTGCCTAATTAACGAGAGGTTTCTTGTAAGAATAGTTTCGCAGTCATCTAACTTATTCGTTTCATATAGTAAACTTGTATACGCTGGAAGTACGCCATAAGCATTTGCTGACTCAATAAAGTCTTGCTGATAAAAATCTCTAAGCCCTTGCTCAGCTACTGCGAGTGCTCTTTTAAGTTTTCCTTGCAATAATAGAGCAAAAGCTTGAACGGCATGAGCATAAGTTACGGTAAAAAAAACATTATCTGATGATTTGTTTTTACCCATAAATTGCGTTAACGCCAACGCATTCATACCATCAATTCTTGCATCTTCAAATTTTGCTTGGCTTAAATGGATGTACGCTTGAATATTATAAAAACCAATTCTAACCAATGAATGGTTACTAGGTTGATTATCAGCCAACAATGCTTGTACTACGTTTAGCGTCTCATCATTATTGTCAGACATTATGCTAAACGATATTTTTAAAGACGTAAAAATACGCTGCTGCTCTTTAGTTAACTTATTAGCCTTTTGCCACTCACTAATTTGAGAAATATCCTTCTCAACCAATAATGTGCGTTTATAAAATAAATCAGCCCATGTTTTTGCTAAATACAAATTAATATGTTGATTTAATAACTCAGAAGAAATGCTATTTGTCCAATCAGCTAATGTATTAAACTGCGCTTTTCTTAACATAGGTAGAGCAAAGTCATCCATCATTTGAGCGGCAAGTTCATTGGCATTACCAGCTATAGCATGCTCTATTGCTAATCTTGGCCTGTTATTTTCTTTAAACCACTTTGCCGCTTTAACGTGCAATGGCTCTACCTGTTCTGCATAATCTCGTTTTAATAGTTTAATTAAAAAGCTTGCAAACAATTGGTGATAACTTAACCAAGATTGTTGTTGATTGGTTGACTCAATCAATATCGACTCTTCAAGATCTTCATTTAGCATTGTCGCTGCTCTTCCAGCGGAAAAAGTGTCAGCTAATAAATGCTGGCAAAGTGGCAAATTAAACTCTGACAGAATTGATGTCTTTACTAAAAACTCTTGTTGTTCAGCAGATTTGTGGTTAAAAATGTTTTCAATTAAATAATCATCAAACAGCTCACTGGTAACTTTTCCGTCTACCGTCAGTTGACTAAGTTGCTCTGGTTGTTTGATCAAAAAAGTAGACAGCTTTAATGCTGCAGGCCAGCCATCGGTTAATTCATATAATTTGCATATTTGTTCTTCATTTAGTTGAATATCACCAAAACGAGAAAAATATACTTTAGTTTGCTCAAAGCTAAATTTTAGCTCCGATGTTGAAACCTCTATTAAGTTATCTGCTATTTTCAATTTTGACAAAGCAAGCTTTGGCGCAGTGCGAGAAGCAATAATAATTTGCTGATGACTTTTTAAATGATTAAGGGCGTCACTTAAAATACTTAACGTTGACGGTTCTGTTATTACGTCAAAATTATCAAGAAAAAGATAAAAAGGCTGTTCATTATCAGCAATAGCCGACAACAATACATTTAAGTCGTCAGTATTATGTGGGTTTTCTTTTGTAGCTACTTTACTCGAGCCCGATACTGATGCATTACTAGCTTCACTAACCACTTGCAATAAACGTGATATATCATTGTCAGCTTTTTCTAAATTAATCCAAATTGTGCGGGCTTTTTTTGCTTGTAACCAAGCAAGGTATTGTAAAAGTAAGGTTGTTTTACCATAACCAGCAAGCCCTTGCACTATCGCTACATTACGTAACGGTTTTGCAGTTAAATGCTGAACTAATTCTGTCTGCTCTATTAAATGTTTGGTAATTACTTTAGGAGTAAATTTAGCTGCAGAAATTTGCACAAAGCGCCCTATTATTCATAATTAGTAATGTAGATGCGTCAAAGTAATACGCATATGCTAGCCCTACATTATTGATATTATTATACATTGTAGTTCTTTTTTTAATGAACAGAAACATAGTATAAAGTAATTTTCTAACGAGTATTTTATGTTTACTAGATATAGCCCGCACAGACCATTTTTTTGCTTGTTAAGACCAGCATGCCCTAATCAAAACATCTATAGCTAAAAACTAGGATAGTTTTAATCGGCTATTAATACGCTTTTTAGCTTGATAGAAATATTATAAATGTAGTTTAAATAAAATTCATAAAAACAAGCATATTCAAACTATTGAATAAACTTTTGCTCTATTAACGGACAATTATTTTGAAAATTATTACATCATTAAAAATACTTGCTAGCAGTGCTTTGTTACTCTGTTTAACGACTCCTGTACATGCAACAGAAGATCCTTCACGCCCTAATGTATTAGCGATATGGGGAGATGATATAGGCATGGATAACTTAAGCGCCTATACCATGGGACAAGCAGGTCACTGGACACCAAATATTGACCGTATTGCTAAAGAAGGCGCAATATTTACTGATTACTACGCAGAAAACTCTTGTACTGCTGGTCGCTCTGCATTTATTCATGGCCAACATCCAATGCGTACAGGCTTAACCAAAGTTGGCTTACCTGGTGCTAAAGAAGGCGCTCGTGAAGATGATGTTACATTAGCAGGTTTATTAAAGCCTCTAGGTTACATGACCGCCCAGTTTGGTAAAAATCATTTTGGCGATCAAGACAGTCATTTACCTACAAACCATGGTTTTGACGAATTTTATGGCAACCTGTATCACTTAAATGCCGAAGAAGAGCCTGAACATGAAGACTATAACCGATTCATGACTGCGGAAATGAAGAAGCGTTTTAGCCCTCGCGGCGTTATTCATTCATTTGCTGATGGACGTATTGAAGACTCAGGTCCATTAACCAAAAAGCGTATGGAAACAGCCGACGAAGAGTTTTTAGCAGCCACCATAAAGTTTATGGAAAAAGCGCACAAAGCTAAAAAGCCATTTTTTGCATGGTTTAATGCAACTCGAATGCATATTTGGACACATTTAAAAGATGATGTTAAAGGTATCTCTAAACGTGGCGGCCTATATGGCGACGGCTTGGTAGAGCATGATCGTCACGTAGGACAATTACTCGATAAGCTCGATGAGCTAGGCATCAGTGGCAATACAATCGTTATTTACACAACGGATAATGGCGCAGAAAAGTTTTCTTGGCCTGATGGGGGCACAGTGCGCTTCCGTGGCGAAAAAAATACCACTTGGGAAGGTGGCTTTAGAGCACCTGCCATGGTTCGTTGGCCAAATAAAATAAAATCAGGTCAGATAGTTAACGAACTAACCGCTCATAATGACTGGTTACCAACGGTTATGGCTGCGGTAGGTAATACAAATATTAAAGAACAGTTAAAGAAAGGGGCAATATTTAACGGTCGTCAATATAAAATTCATTTAGACGGTTACAACATATTGCCACAACTAATTGAAGGTAAAAATACTACTGCTGACGATAATACAAACTGGCCTCGTAAAAACTTTATTTATGCAACCGATGGCGGCAAAGTTGCTGCAATTAGAATGGGCGACTGGAAATTATTATTCTTAGAGCAAAAATGTAAGGGTTGGGAAGTATGGGCTTGTCCTTTAGTGGCACGCCGTCTACCTTTAATTTTAAATTTACGCCAAGATCCATATGAAGAAGCACCAATAAATGCGGGAGGCTATGATAGATGGTCGGTAGATCACTTATTTACTGTTGCTCCTGCGGCAACAGAAGTAATAAAATTCTTACAAACATTTAAAGAATTCCCGCCATCACAAGCACCAGCCGACTTTACCTTTTCAACGGTTGTTGAAAAAATGAAAATTTGGGAAAACGTGACATATAAATAAAAATCACAAAAAAAAAAGCAAGAGTTAATACAGCTCTTGCTTTTTCGTTCTACACTAAAATAAAAGCTTAGTTATGTAATTCATTAAAAACCATGTATTTATACACACTTTTGGCATTACAAATAAACTAATAACACCATTACCAATAAAGAATAAATATGGCCGAAAACATATTAGCTCAAATTAAAGCGCTTCAGTCAGAAGTAAACCAGTCAATTTTAGGGCAAGAAAAGCTCGTTAATGCCTTAATAATTGCATTGCTGACCAACGGCAACGTACTGCTTGAAGGATTACCTGGTACCGCTAAAACCCGCTCTATTCGCACCTTGGCTAAAGTGCTTGAAGCTAAGTTGGGGCGTATTCAATTTACGCCCGACTTGTTACCATCAGACGTTACAGGCACAGAAATGTTCCAAGATATCGATGGTAAAACTGATCTCTCCTTTAAAGAAGGGCCTATATTCAATCAATTAGTTCTAGCCGACGAAATCAATAGAGCTCCTGCAAAAGTACAAGCGGCATTGCTTGAAGCAATGGAAGAAAGACAAGTTACTGTGATGGGGAAAAGCTATCAATTACCTGATCTATTTATGGTATTGGCCACACAGAATCCAATAGAGCAAGAAGGTACCTACCCTCTTCCTGAAGCACAAATCGATCGTTTCGCGCTAAAAATTCAAATCGACTACCCTGATGATGAACAAGAATTATCAATAATTCGTTTAGTGCGCTCAGAAGAAGGTAACAAACAACAAGCGCCTATCAAAATACAACAAAGTGTTGTTTTTGATGCTCGTCAACAAGTATTAAACATACACATGAGTGAAGCGGTAGAAAAGTACATTGTCGCAATAGTGATGGCGACTCGTAAACCAGAACGCTACCCAAATAGCAATTTAAAAAACTGGATAGCAGTTGGCGCTAGTCCTCGCGCTAGTATCATTTTAGACAGGTGTTCACGAGCACAAGCATTCTTAAATGAAAAAGACTATGTAGATCCCGATGATGTTAGACAAGTAGTTTGTGACGTCCTCAGACATCGAATAAACCTAAGTTATGAAGCGCAAGCTGACGGAATAACTTCTGACGATGTTATTAACGAAATAATTAAGCAAGTCGCTGTCGTATAAACCAAGCCAATGAAAACAGTTAAAGCAATTGATGAACGCATACAAATAACGCTAAAACAACTTATGCGTTTAAAACACGACGCTCATGGCTTTAGCTTTTTATCTAATCAACCATTAAAAAGTAAATTAATGGGTCGTAAACGCTCTACCATTAGGGGAAGAGGTTTGGACTTCTCCGAGTTAAGAGATTATCGCCCAGGAGACGATATAAGAAATGTTGACTGGCGTGTCACTAATCGTATGGGCAAGCCCTATGTGCGCCTTTATTGTGAAGAAAAAGACCGACCTGTCATGATCATTGTCGATCAACGTTCAAATATGCACTTTGGCAGCCAATGGAAAATGAAGTCAGTTTTAGCAGCTGAACTTAGTGCGTTAATTGCATGGAAGGCATTAGATGAAGGTGATCGTGTTGGCTTTATTATATTGTCAGATCAACGTTACATTGAATGTGAACCAACTAGAAGTCATACAAAGTTTCAACAGTATTTAGCATTAATAGTTAAGTTTAATCAAATAATAAACAGTAACAGTGCCCAAACCAACAAGCCCATTTCAATGGCTGGCTTACTCAAAAAAGCTGAAAAGTTTATTACTCACGATTACTTGCTAATAGTTATTTCAGATTTTATTGACCCGCAGGCATCAATAATACCGAGCCTTGCAAAACTAACTCAGCACAACGACATTATCGCCTGTTACGTTTATGACCAACTAGAGCATGATATTCGCCCGCTAGAAAACCTAGTGTTAGGAGATGGCGAATACCAATTACAACTGTCAGCTAATAAAAAAGGTCTAACAGAAAAGTTTAATCACTATACCGAACAGAAGTTGTCTAACATGCAAACAACGTTTGCTAAACACAATATTCCATTATTGTCTTTTTCAACAGAATTTAACGTTGCTGGACAAGTTCGTAAACACCTAGGGGCAGCTTAATGTTAGATGCCTCATCAACAATCAATCAAAGTTTTGGCAATTTAGCATTGACCAACTTTAATGAGGCTCCAATGCCAGAAACCTTACCAATTTTACCTTTTGCCCCAGGGTGGAGCTACCTTGCAATAATATTTATTACTTGGTTAATAATCTTTATTATTCAAAAATTAATTTATCAAATTAATAACCACTATCGAAAAAGTGCACTATTGGCTTTAGCTGAACTAGCAAACTCTTCGTTAACCGAACAAGCGCGACTATATCAACTAGCAGAGCTAATAAAAGGAACTGCTCTTTATATTTTCCCTCGTGAAATTATTGCGCGACAAACAGGAAAAGATTGGTTTAATTTTTTAAATACTCATAATAAAAAACAAGTATTTGATAGTAATGCCCACCAACTATTAGGTGATAACCTATACCAAGTACCAAAAGAAGCGTGCACAGAGAAACAGTGGCACTCATTAATAGAACAAACCAAACTTTGGATCCAGCAGCATCCTTACGAAGGAGTGAATCCCGTCATAAAACCTTTTAGCTTATTAAACTTAGTTAAGAGCAAGTAACCTAATGCTTGAATTTGTATTCCCTTGGCTATTTCTTCTTCTACCGTTACCTCTGTTGCTACGCTTTCTTCCAGAATACCTACAACAAAATCAAATGGTTAAAGTACCATTTTTCAATAAGCTCATCGAAATATCAGGTGATAAAGCCAAGCTAGGGGCAAAAACACAACAGCCAAGCCGGTTACAAAAGTCTGTTTTGATCATTTCTTGGTTGCTTTTTGTATTAGCTGCTGCAAAACCTCAATGGTTGCAAGATCCAATAGTACAAACAAAATCAGCAAGAGATCTAATGGTTGCTGTTGATGCTTCAGGGTCAATGGCAACAACTGACTTTAAAGTGGCAAGTGATAATACAGTTGACCGACTAACCATGGTTAAGTCAGTGCTAAAATCTCTTGCTATGGAGCGTAAAAACGATCGTTTAGGTTTAATTGTATTTGGCTCTGCAGCCTACCTTCAAATGCCTTTTAGTGAAGACCATGCAACTTGGTTAACTTTACTCAATGAAACTGAAATTGCAATGGCGGGCCAAAGTACGGTAATTGGTGACGCCATAGGTATTGCAATTAAGCACTTTGAAGAAAGTGAAACAAAAAACCGAGTACTTATTTTACTGACCGATGGTAATGATGCAGGCAGCAAAGTACCACCAATAGACGCTGCAAAAATAGCTGCTAGCTACGGCGTTAAAATATATACAATTGCGCTTGGCGACCCAGCAACGATTGGCGAGCGAAAACTCGATAGTAAAACCTTAAAGCGCATCGCTGAGCTAACTGGTGGAAATTTTTATCATGCGATGGACACCAGCCAACTTAGTCAAGCTTACCTAAATATTGCCCAACTTGAACCGCAAACATATGACTCTATATCATTTCGCCCTAAACAAAGTATGCATCATATCCCTTTGATTACCTTAGTTATTATGAATTTATGTATGGTAGTGTATATACGTTCAAGAATAAAAGTTAAGGTGCCCTATGATCAGTGACCTGGCTTACTCGCAACTACTACAAAACTTTCACTTTTTAAGGCCATGGTGGGCATTGTTGATCCCGATACTCTGGTTATTGTTATCGAACAAAAACTCGAAGAAAAATGAAGACCAGCAAGCTAAAAAGGTTTTTGCTCAGCACATTTATCAAGAACTAACAGCAGAAGCTGGAAGTATCAGAAAAATATCTCCCTCAATTGTTGCATGGGTTGTAATGCTGCTAATTACCGTGATTTTAATGGGCCCAAGTTGGCAACGCCAGCCTTCTCCTTTTCTACAAGACAGCTCTGCTCTATTCATATTGCTTGATACCAGTAACTCCATGAATAGTGTTGACATTCAGCCTTCTAGACTTGAGCGAGCTAAACAAAAAGTATCAGATCTTCTCGCTGAACGCCCTGAAGGTTATACCAGCTTAATTGTCTATTCAGGCAGTGCTCACTCAATATTACCGTTAACAAACGATCACAATATATTAAGAAACTACTTGTCAGCTGTTACAACCAAAATAATGCCTCAGCAAGGAAAGTCTGTAGCTAATGCGTTAACTTTAATAAAACAAGCAACCATCAGCGACGATACACCCGTTACCGTTTTACTTATAACCGATGACATCACCGAACAAAGCCAACAGGCATTAACACGCTTTTCTGAACAACACCGCTATCAAATGTTAATTTACGGCATCGGCTCTACGAATGAAGAGCTTAGCGCAAAAGGTTTAACGCTTCCTTCATTAAACAATCAAAAGCTTAGTCGCATTTCAGATGAAATAGACGGTTTTTATCTGTCGGCAACAATTAATAAACAAGACATTCACCAACTAGTCAGTAGAATCAAAAGCTTTTATAACCCAATAAATGACAAACATATCCCTTGGGTTGATAGCGGTTATTGGCTTGTTTTTCCCGCAATGTTACTTTATTTACTGTGGTTTAGACGAGGCTGGACGATTCGCTGGTCAAGTTTTATTGTTGTACTTTGCTTATCACTACCAAGTACTCAAGGCCAAGCTGCTGAAAACAGCTTTGCTAATTTTTGGTTAACTCCTAACCAACAAGGACAACTATATTTTTATTTGAAAGATTATAAAACCGCTGCTGAGCGATTCGAAAATACGATGTGGAAGGCCACCTCTTATTACCTAAACGAAGACTTTGACCTCGCAATAGAATACTTTTCAAGAATAGATAGCAATGATGCCAAATTACGTTTAGCAAACGCCTACGCTCATGCAGAAAAATACTATGCTGCTGAGTCTATTTATCAATCGTTACTTGCCGTTTTCCCTAATAACCAAGCAATCATTGAAAACTTAGCGGCTGTGCAAAAAATAATTAAAGCTCGAGAGTCGTTATCTGAACATCAAAAACAAGAGCAAAATGAACGTTCAGATGATGAAACAAGTGATCAATTTAAACAGGCAAAAGGTAAACAAATAAAAACGAATCAACGTAAGCAAGAAGTTCAGCAATACAGTGCAGAACAAATACTAAAGAATGAGCAACTTGCCAAAATGTGGATGGAAAATCTACAAAAAAATCCGAGTAAATTTTTAGCAAACAAACTGCAAATACAAGTGAATAAGCAAAAACTATTAGGGAGTAGCAATGAGTAAAGCTAAATTACTTGCTCTTTTTTTGCTACTGCTACCTTATTCATTAGCACATGCAGCAACAACTATTGACGATTTAATCAGACAAAATGAGCTACAAGTATCTATTGAAGTTGTAAACGATAGACCTGTGATAGTTGGTCAAGAAGTAACGATAAAACTGCGAATTGCAACATCCACTTGGTTTAAAGGGTCGGTAACATTCACTTTGCCAGAAATTGATAACGCCATTGTTATCCAGCGCAGTAATTTTGGCCTAAATAGTAGCGAACACCTCAATGGTAAACGGTGGACGGTGCATGAAAAAGAGTTTTCGATATTTCCGCAACAAGCAACTAACTATATGGTTCCTGAATTTGAAGTTAGCATGAAAATTCATGTTATTGGTCAAGGTGATATTGAAGGAATCATACTAACTAACCCTATAGTCTTCAGCGCCTTAGTACCAAAGCAATTGCAAAATAGTCTTGATGAAAACAGCCAATGGTGGGCAGCTAATCACTTGGCTATTAAACAAGCTTGGGATAAAGATTTAACACAGTTATTGCCTGGTGATGCTGTCACTCGCACTATCACCATTGAAGCAGACGGCTTACTTGCCATGATGCTACCTGAAATAAACCACAATACCATTCATGGTTTACCTCATTACTTATCGACACCAGAGCTTATCGACAACAACAACCGAGGCAACAAGCTTGCAACGCGCATTCAAAAGTTCACTTATATCGTTGAGCAGCAAGGAAAAGTGGTTATTCCAAAAATCAAACTTGCTTGGTGGGACAATAACGCTCAAACCCTTAAACATGCACAACTTGATTCACAACCAATAGCCATCGGCTCACTTACTGTTGGGCAACAGTTTCAGTTGTATATAACTAAAAACCTAACCATATTTTTTTACCTATTATGTGCTCTATGCTTACTTATTGGTTATTTAGTTTTTATTAGAAAAAGAACTAATAATTCAAATCAAGATAAACACCGAACAAAAAAGATCAAAGCTCAGCTAAAACAAGCGATAAAAAGCAATGACCACAAAAGCTTTATAAAATGGGCTTATATTTACTTAGACACTGTTACTAAGTCTAACAACATAAATCTATTAACTAAGGAACTCAGCAGAGAAGAAAATTCGGCAACTAGTTCATTATTTGAAAGCGTTTTTTCGCCAGTATCTTCAGATAAACAAACTGATCGGCTCTCAAAAAGCTATCTCAAGGCGTTAAATAAAAATAGTAAAGTAATAACAAAACCTAAAACACCAAACATTAACCCTAAGGGTTGATCTATCTACTGAAGTAATAAAGATCATGAACATAACAACGCAATACATCGATTTAAATAGCGGCAAAGTTTTCGTAAAAATATGGACACCAGAATCTATAGAAAATAAAGCGCCTATTGTGCTATTACACGATTCACTTGGTTCAGTAAATCAATGGAAAGACTTCCCTCTTCAACTAGCAACTAAATTATCTAGACAGGTTATTGCCTACGACAGACTTGGTTTTGGGAGTTCAGACGCTAGAGAGCAATTACCATCTCTTAACTTTATAGAAGAAGAAGGCTTAGTTTACTTTCCTCAAATCAAGGCTAAATTAGGTTTAACAGAATATTTAGTACTTGGTCATAGTGTTGGTGGTGCAATGGCTATTAACATTGCCGCACAAGATAAGGAATGTTTATCAATTATAACCATTGCCGCACAAGCATTTGTTGAAGATCTTACAATTAGCGGTATTGAGCGTAAGCGTCCGCTAATCCCACCTAACGCTTAGTAAACTGCCATGGTAGTAGTTGATCGATATTGGTTTCGGGCTTGCTGAGCTGCTCTAGGCAGTCCA